>DATGWQ010000269.1:0-5152 GCA_035299385.1 Bacteroidales bacterium
AGACCAGAAGACTATTTGTCATTTCCACATTTTCTTCATAACTTCATATTATATTCGTTCCAATAATCATGAAAACCAAACAGATTATTTACCAGGTGGATGCATTCACTGACAAACCTTTCAGGGGGAATCCTGCGGGCGTGTGCATTTTGAATGATGAACCATCAGCAGGCTGGATGCAGAACATAGCAATGGAAATGAACCTGTCAGAGACAGCGTTTGTCTTTCCAGGCAAAAAGGATGAAAAGATAATCAGGTTTTTCACCCCCGAAGCCGAAGTCCCTCTTTGCGGACATGCAACGCTTTCTGCATCGCATATCCTTTATGAAACAGGAATGATCGGGGGAAACGAGGAAATTACATTCTCTTCGAGATCCGGGAACCTGATGATAAGAAAAGAAAGTGACTGGATCACGATGAATTTCCCTGCCGACACTCTGAAAAAAACAGGGGATTTGTCAGATTTTATCAAAGCTACGGGCCTGCATCCTGCAGAATTGTACGAAACGGGAAAGTTCTGGTCACTGGCTCTCATGAAGGATGAGAATGAAGTAAGAAGAGCTTCTCCTGATTTCATGAAAATGAAAAATTCGAAATATAATGATCTGATAATAACTGCTGCATCTGAAGACAAGTCATACGACTATTGCATAAGGTGTTTCGCACCCGGTGTCGGGATCAATGAAGATCCCGTGACCGGTTCCGCGCAGTGCGCACTCGCTCCTTTCTGGAATCAAAAAACCGGAAAAAATGATTTTGTCTGCCACCAGGTTTCAAAAAGGGAAGGAATCCTGAAAGTTGCATTGAAGGGTGACCGCGTGGATATATCAGGGCAGGCGGTTACCATGTTCCGGGCGGAATTGTTAGTATAGGACGGAAGACCGAAGACCGAAGTCGGAAGTTGTCCGGAGGTCAGGAATACCGCTTATCATTCCCTCCCATGAGAGGACGGGGGTGGGTTCCTTTAATTTAAAACCTTATAAAATGAAACCAGAATCAAGAATCAAAGAGCTTGGGCTCGAGCTGCCAACTGCTCCTAAACCGCTGGGAGTCTATAAACCAGTCGTGGTCGTTGACAAATACCTTTATGTCTCGGGCCAGGGGCCTCTGAAAAGTGACGGAACACAGATCAAAGGAAGGCTTGGTGATGATATGGACCTTGAAGACGGGAAGGCTGCGGCCAGGCAGGTTGGCCTTACCATGCTCTCGACAATAAAAACGCATTTCGGGGAGCTTGACAAAATAAAGAGGATCGTTAAAACACTGGGAATGGTCAATTGTGTGCCGGCATTCGGCCAGCAGCCGTCTGTGATAAACGGATTCAGCGAGCTTATGTCCGAGGTGTTCGGCGAAGAAAATGGTGTGGGGGCTAGAAGCGCTATCGGTGCAATGCTGCCAGGAAATATTGCTGTTGAGATCGAAGCTGTATTCGAGCTTTATTGATTATCATGGAAAACAACATTATACCCTGGTACAGGGTCAGAAATGAAGGGGAAGTAAATTCCCCGGGACTTCTCATTTATCCCGACCGGATCGAGGCCAACATCGTGAAAATGATTAAGATAGCCGGTTCAGCAGAACGTCTCCGTCCCCATGTAAAAACACACAAGATGCCGGAAATTGTTAAGCTACAGGTGAAAAACGGCATCAAAAAGTTCAAATGTGCCACCATCTCTGAAGCGGAAATGACAGCCATGAGCGGCGCAAAAGACATCCTGCTGGCAATGCAGCCGGTAGGTCCGAACCTCAGCAGATTTTTTGAGCTAAGGAAAACTTATACTAAAGCTGATATCTCATGCATTGCAGATAACAATCAGGATATTGAAAATATTTCAAAGCTTTCCGCTGAGCACAAGCTTAAAACCACTGTCTGGCTCGACATCAATGCCGGGATGAACAGAACCGGCATCATTCCCGGCCCTGAGGCGGCCGGGTTATTCAGAAAAATTGCAACAGACAGGTTTTTGTCTGCTGGCGGCCTACATGTATATGACGGTCACATACACGAACCCGACCCGGAGAAAAGATACAGGCTTTGCGAAGAAGCGTTTGAGCCTGTTGCAAAAATGCTTGCGGACCTGGAAAAGGCAGGTTTTAATAATATCAGGATTGTTGCGGGAGGGACGCCATCATTTCCGGTACATGCAAAACACGGGAGAGCCGAGCTAAGCCCCGGTACGACCCTGCTCTGGGACTGGGGATATGGCACAAGCTTTACTGATATGGATTTTATGCATGCAGCGGTTTTAATTACGCGTGTTGTAAGCAAGCCTGCACCTGGTCTGCTTTGCCTTGACCTCGGCCATAAGGCTGTTGCTTCAGAAATGCCTCATCCGCGTGTTAAGATCATGGACCTTCCTGATTATGAATTCACAGGTCATAATGAAGAGCATCTTGTTATCAGAACTTCAGAAGCCGGCAAGTACCGCACCGGTGATGCTCTTTACTGCATCCCCTGGCATATCTGCCCCACTGTTGACAGGCACGACAGGGCTGTTGTGGTCAGAAACAATATGGCTGAAGGAGAATGGATGATTGAGGCAAGAAAAAGGAAAATCTCTATCTGATTTTAAAAGGTTAAACAGAGGACCACAAAGAGACACAGAGAACCACAGAGAAATATTTTCATTGTTCTCTGCGTAACTCTGTGCCTTCTCTGTGAAACTCTGAGTATTTTTGATTTTTGGAGGTCATTAAACAAATTATTGATGAATAATAAACCGTTAATCTTCGATGGGCATCTTGATCTCTCAATGAACGCCCTGGAATGGAACCGTGATTTCAGATGGAGCGTTCAGGAAATCCGTGAAAGTGAGAAAGGGATGACCGATAAGCCCGACCGGGGAAATGGTACGGTAAGCTTCTCATCAATGCGTGAAGGGAATATAGGATTGTGCATGGCAACCCAGATAGCAAGATATGTCAAAAAGGGAAGTCCCATTCCAGGATGGCATTCTCCCGAACAGGCCTGGGCGCAGACACAGGGACAGCTCGCCTGGTACAGGGAGATGGAAGCATGCGGCGAGATGAGACAGATTGTAAATAAAGCAGGCCTTCAAGAGCATATCGATCTCTGGAACAGCAATGAAGGCAAGAAACCAATTGGTTTTATTTTAAGTCTTGAAGGCGCGGATTCCATTGTCACAGTGAAACATCTTGAGAGAGCGTTCGAATATGGACTGAGAGCAGTAGGCCCTGCACATTATGGTCCCGGTACGTATGCACAGGGTACAAATGCTTCCGGAGGGATCGGCACAAAAGGCAGGGAACTGCTTAAGGAGATGGACCGGCTTGGCATGATACTGGATGCGACCCATCTCGGCGTCGACAGCTTCCCTGAAGCTCTCGATTGCTGGAACGGACCCGTGTGGGCCAGTCATAATAACTGCAGGACATTCAACCCTCATAACCGGCAGTTCTCCGATGAAATGATAATGCAACTGGTTCAGAGAGAGGCTGTAATCGGAGTTGCACTCGATGCCTGGATGCTTGTGCCCGGGTGGGAAGTGTGGAAATCAGATCCACTTAAAATGGGTGTGACACTGAAGCTTGTCATTGATAACATAGATCACATCTGCCAGCTCGCCGGCAATTCACTCCATTGTGCGATCGGCTCTGACCTCGATGGCGCCTTCGGGAAAGAACAGTGCCCGGCTGATCTGGAAACCATTGCAGATCTCCAAAAAATCCCTTCAATGTTATACGATAAGGGGTATTCTAATGAAGATGTCGAAAATATCCTGAGCAGGAACTGGATCAGGTTTTTGATGAAAAACCTTCCGTAGAACTTCATTCCTGGTTCAAGGATTCAGCTTTAACACAAAGGGCTAGGCAGCCACAAAGGCGACGCGCCATGGCGTGGTCCCTGCGAACAGGGATATAATTACCTGTAAAGGTACACGAATCCCCTCTGTGCTTTCCCGTCGTATTTCACATCATCCCAGCCCTGGGCTTTAATAATATAATAGTACACTCCCGGGCTGGCTTTGGCTGATGATTCGTTGACATTGCCGTCCCAGCCTTTCCAGCCCGAAAGGCTGTCACCTGCGCCGATAAACTTGTAGACGAGCAATCCGCTTCTGCTGAAGATTTCAACACTCAACCACCTGAGTGATTTTGATTCAACCAGGAAATAATCATTTTGGGAGTCTCCGTTGGGTGTGAACACATTGGGTATGTCGAGCGCTGAAGGTTCAACTTTTATCTTTTTTTCCAGGGTTAGTGTATCCACGCAGAATTTATCGCTTTCAACAAAGAGCTTAACGGTATATTCACCCGGCCTGTAATAAGTATGTGTGAACGGCGCCTGGAAAATGAACAGGGAGTCTTTATTCACTTCCCATGTCTTTTTGGATCCGTCAGGATTTTTTTCACCAAAATCCCAGACATACCTGTTGTTGGCCCTGATTGATTTATCAGTGAAGGTTACTTCAAGCGGAGCATCACCGTCAAGAGGGTCAGCGGAAAAATCCGCTTTGACATGGATGGGCACATACTGGAATGATGATTCGCTCTGGCATCCCAGGCTGTTGACTGTAAGTTTGAATGTGGTATTCCCGACAGGCAACTGGTATGTTCTGTTTGGCTGGTCCGGGCGATTCTCAATAACAGGATCAACATTAAAGTCTGGACCAGGTATGAAGGTCATTGGCTGTGAGGACCACATGAATGTCAGCTGGTTTTTAAATGACAGGTATGATCCGTTCGCGGGATCGCGATAGTAAAAACGATGCAGCGTTGTGCCTGTATCACCGTCAAGCGCGACCCTGTAACAAAGCTGTTGCTTGAGAGCTGCCGAAGAACGTGGCGGCACATCGAACACAACCCAGGCGGTAAACACCGTATCATGACTGCCTGTTATGGATACCCGGTATCCTCCCTCATCGAGTCCTGTGGCAGTAGAGGTTAGTCCCGATGCATTCAGAAAAAGGTCGCTGAAGCTTTTCGTTACATCGTTCCATTTATACCAGGAAAAATTAAATGGTCCTGTTCCGGATTGACTTGATGCGGTAAGTGAAGCCTTTTCAGAACCGGTCGCCCTGCAGAAAAAGAAGACAGGATCCTTTACCGCAGGAGCCGAAGGGTAAAAGGTGTTTTTTACCGATCTCATACCTGGCGCTGTTATCTGTGCCCCCGAGAGAACTGATATAAA
>DATGWQ010000270.1:0-8693 GCA_035299385.1 Bacteroidales bacterium
CCATCACCACACATTGTTGGTTTTTATAATTTTGATGTATCTAATGAATAGATATCATATGTTCCTGAATCCCCGTGACCTATATATAGTTTCCCTTTTAAATAAAAATAAAATATCTTACCGGAATTCAAGTCTTTTGGAAAAGGTTCAATCTCTTTCCAGGAGTTTGTTGTCAGGTTGAATTCCCAGATGTCTTCTTCAATATCACTGTCATAGCAAAAACCAAAAAAAATGGAATTCTCATGAGAAAATCCAATCATATTGCCGTTATAACGATTATAGTACACTGACCCCTCCGGGAAATTTCCAGGAAACGTTGAAACTTCCTGCCAGGTATTTTCTTGCGGATTATATTTTTTAATCTTCTTCCCGCAATCCATTACATAGGCAAATCCATTCAGATCGGTTCCTCCGATAGAATAGTTTTGTGCCGGCATTGCTGACTTTGTTTGCCATAAACCTGTTTGAGGATTATAGCTGAAAGAGTGTGTGGAACTTAAAAAACCTGACCACATCGTCCCCTTTTATTACTGAACAAAAGTATGAATTCGATGTTCCTGAACCTGTTAAGTCAATTCCTGCCAATGTGGCAGTGTCAGTGCAATAATATCCTCTTTGCCCAAAAACCGGAATTGTGAAACTTAAAACTATTATCAATATGCCAAATTTTTTCATGATTGTTGGTTCTGTTTGTGTTTAACTGCACTGTTGTAAAATTCGACGTGCAGATAGTTCATTATTTGCGCCAAGAGCCGGCAGTCTTAATATGACACTGAATATACTGAATCCTTAATGATGTCTTTTATTTCATATGTGTAAGAGTTTGTGGCAGTGAGAATAACCGGATCACTCCATATAGCACTCTCCGGTTTCTCTCTTAATGACTTTAACTCTGTAACAATAGCATGGTTCGTTACTGGTCCTGCTTTTGGCCTGCTTATTATGAAACCAAACCTGACACTGGGATTAAAGGTGCTGATGTACTTGTTTCTTACAAGAATAGCAGAAACTGAATATTCTTGCCCTGGTTTTAGTTTGATCAGGGAAGCCAGGTCCGCAGAACAATTGTGATATAAAAAATTAACCTGCCTTGAGTCAGTGATTATATTTACCAGAGAACCGCAGATCAATGTATAAAATTCGCATTCTTTATTAGAATTGTTAATCAAATGCAGATCTATTAAATAGTAAAAATTTCTGTCCCGGGGATTGCTGAAATTAGTATAGGTCGCTTTCAGATCAGCCTTTAATATAAGCTTATCTCCATTCCTGATTGTTTTTGGCTGGACTATTATTTTCTCAGAATGATTATTGCAGGAGAATAATAATGAAAGCATAAGAATCATGCAAAATGATTTCATTAATGAAAGTATTTATATTTCTACGACCAATTCCGATGAAATTATTTCCATACTTTCGCCTCGTCAGTCACATTAGATTTGTTAGCAAAATCGGGTGCCGGGCGAAAGTATTTTTGCGGGGTTGTCAGCACAAATCCAAACCGGGCAGTTCAATTTATCCTCAATTTACTGTTTAATAGGAAAAGGGTCGATTTTGTTACCCTGGATTTTACAAAATTTATTAACAGGAAGAAGGAAGGAGAGAAGGGGAGAGGAGGAGAGGAGGGGAATGGGAGTCAAGAACTTTACACACATCTTCAAAGTAATTTTCCATACGAAAGGCTGGCTGATGTGTATTGTAGACAGTCACGATGTTCATATGACCAGAATTAGCCAGGAATAGCCCGCCAGCAACATCAGTAAATGTATCCGGTGATCCGGATTTTAACGATTTTAATTGTTGGTCATCTTAAATCGTACAAGTCTCAAAGGAACGCCTGTCGCTCCTTTTAAGAGTTGCAATCCATAAATATAACCATTGCTGAAGACCATTTTTGAAGGATTTATTTCCAGATTATATTCATCGCAAACGAAGCTGCTTTGACAAATAAATTTTCCCCCGTTATCATATACCCATACATTGAATTTATTAGCATTGTCTTCTTTTGGATATTCAAAGAACAGGAGATTTTCATCAGAATCTTTCACTATAGTTGAAAAAGCAGGCACAGGTATTGGTTCTGAGATCTTATTCAGATCTTCCTCCATCTGCTTCACAATTTCGTCATGCGCCAGTTTATTCTCTTCAGCTGTTATTGTATTGGTCCCGGGAGTTATCCACCGTGAAAAATCAAAAGTTCCCATCGTTTTATATTTATCTATTGCTTTTTGTTGAATATCCTTCTGTTCCGCAACTGTGATATAGTTTTTGGCCCATCCGATCTTATCCTTCGAAACTAATTTTCCTTCCAGGTCATATACCAGTATTTCGCCCGTCGGGGGGATGGCAACAATTAATTTATTCCCAATATATGCTATTTCCGGAGCTGAGCTCATACCGGTAGTTCCTGAGAAGGGCATTGTTGTTATGGAAAATGCTCCTCCTTTCTTAAACTTATAACTATAGTTGAACAGCTTGCTATGTTCACCTAATCCCTGCCTTTCGGTAAAATATTCCCAGATGACCTTTTCGGCATTTGTCTCAAAATCAACAATGGAAACAAACTCTCTTATTTTATTACTCCAAAGGACCCAGCCCACAACAGCAATTTTATCATTTGGCAGTGATATCATTTGCCGTGTCATGTAATTGAGCTTAAGCGATTTTATATAATTCCCGCTGAAATCGAAACAAATCATATTCCCCATGTTGTCCAGACCGGTATAAAAAGTGTTGTTCTTTATTATACCTTGAATGGCATTTATTTTTTTGTACTGTACACCTTTACTGCTTATAATACCGAACTCCTTTTCATACTTGCCTGCAGGAGAGAATTTTGTATAATAATTTTTGTAACGGTGGTTTACAATCACAGATCCGTCGGGCATTACTACGAGGGATTTTCTGCCGCCCATCGGTTTACTGTACATCGTATCATAATATGTCCTGAAAACATTATCCCAGTTGTTTCCCTGGCCATATTGGGTATCAGGAACCAGTTTCACAGTTCCATTCTTATAAATATCTAATAATTTCTGACCCGGGAGTGGTATCACAATCAATGTCAGTAAGAAGGACAACATTATATTTTTCATAAGATTTTTTTTATAGTGTCGTTAATGATCATTCTATTACGTACTCTGTTATGTTTCCTTTAGTATCAATCAAATTGATTATCAAAGGGAAATCTGATGCAGACCGGTTGGCGTCTATGTCCATGGCTGATCCAGTTTCAAATAAAATATCATGATCCTCTCCCGGTTCCTCCTTCCAGGGGAAAATAATCATGACCAGCAGGATACATGCAGCAGCAATAACGTAATAAAGTTTTTTGCCTGGCAGCTCTTGCCTTGTTAACCTGTTTGAAGGCATTTGGAACTTCGGGATTTCAACAGCCTCTGAATGGAATTGATTAATTGCCTTTTTTATCTGACCGGATAATCTTCGTTGACGGTAAGCTCTTTGAGAACATTTGTCACAGTTATTTAAATGTTCTTCGATCATGACAACTTCTTCAGGCAATGCTTCTCCATCAATATATTTTTGTATCAGGTGATCTTTAATACAATTCATATCTGTGATTCTTTAATTCTTTTTCAATTTTTTTTAATGTACGGGATACCATTTTGCCGACTGATGAAAATTTAATGCCGGTTGCCTCGGATATGTCTTTATATGAAAGTCCTTCACCATACAGTGTTGCCAGGATCTTTTCCTGCGGTTTTAATTTTGAAAATGCAAGGGTCATGATATCCTTTATTTCAAAATCACTGACCACATTGGGTTCACACTGATATCCGGCAAGTGATTCGATATTCTGAAATTGTTTCTTGCTCCTTTGATTATCGATACACCTGTTGACAGTGGCGCGAAACAGCCAGCTCTTTGGATAATTGATTATTTTCCCGTTGCTGGTTTTATTGAAGAAATCGATAAAAATTTCCTGGATTATATCAGATACATCCTCTTTATCACCGATCATTCTGTAAGCAACACGGTACATTATCCTGTAATTAGCCGTATATATTTCGTCGAATCTGCTCAAAATATAACTTTACATACTTAGTCGAACGGGAATACTATTTTGTGACATCATTTTCACATTTTGAGATAAAAAGCGCTGAAAGAATTACAAATTCTGTAAATACCGGATCTTTTTCATTTTGTGCCGATAATCAGCGATATTGATAAACGGGTGATTTTTGAATCGAAAATGTCATAAAAGATCTTATTCATCCTGGAATATTTTAAATCAATGCCTGCAGTGAACCTGTTGAAAGTTTTCCGGAAAGTGATCCCGCCCCATAGGCCTGCCTGGCTCTTATCTATAATATAAGGACGGAGTGAACCGGTAAAGACCTGGCCTCCCGTAAGAATCTCCTCTTCAATTCTTGTCTCCTCATGAATATTTTTTGCGAACAATAATCCAAGATTTACAAAGACCCTGTAATTTCTGTCTATCACCGTATACCTTATCGACTGAGGAAATGATAATGTCGTGAATTTGATATACGTATCATAATAGGCGGTTACGCTCGAATACGTTTTGATCTCTTCAGAAAAGAAGCTTGAGCTTATGTATTCCATTTCAGATTGTAATGCAGCCCTGCTCATGAATCTTGGAGAAGACAGGACCAGCATTATGCCGAATGACGGATCGTAAGACAAATATCTCCCAGCCAGGAAGTATGAATCGTCGGTTGTATTATCGACATTGATGGCTGTATTGGTGATCCCTGACCTGATTCCCATCTCCACCCTGGTCCACGGCCTGCCTGCAAGGTAATCAACATATTTTACACCTTTGCAGCTGTTGTAATTGATTGCCAGCTCTGTCAGGCTCCTTTCATCCATTGAAATATTACTTATGATTTTCGGGTCCGTGAAACAATCGTGAACCAGCAGATTCACATATCCTTTCCAGGCCAGATTCTCCCTTGTATATATCTTTCCGTCAATAGTATCGGTCTTTTCACGTCTTTCCAGCTTCAATAGCTTCTCACCTTTTTTTTCAAGGTAAAAATTAAAACCATCCTTGTACAGGCTGAGCTCACCTGCAATCAATACCTGGAGAAAGGTGCCCTGTACAACTTCCGATGTGAAAAATTTATTGCCGTCAATGCAAAATCCCCTTATCTGTGAAGGTGTGAAAACGCTGCTGCCTTCCCCGTTTGTGAACCGGCATTCGTTTTTTTTTTAAGATTTTCTGTTTTACCGTAAATGGTGTCGTTATCGGGATTAATAATATATTCATCTTTACCAGCTTCCTGTGCAACTGCAAGTGTTGAATTCAGAAATATGGAGAAGACCAGGATGAATACATTATTCTGCTTATTCAGCATATTTGACTTGCTTGCCGGTAAATTCATTATTTCTCAGTTTTTTTCAGGGTCGAATTCGAATATTACTTTCCTGTTAATCTTTTTTACATTATGCAGGATAAATACTTCTTCATGCTATGCGAATGAAAATTAATTAAATTAATGCTTAATAGGAAATGGTTCAATTTTGTTACCCTGGATTTGGTAGGATAAAACATAAACATACCTGTACTTGTTCTATGTAAAATTCTCCCCACCATATGGGATTCAGTGCGCTGACACATTTCAACACGGTTGAAAAATCCGTACATTTCCCTGCAGACAGGCGGTTCCATATATATATCAGACCTTATATGATCATAATTATACTGGGGATGATAGCTCTTCCGGTTGCAGGCGCCTGGATTCAATACCTTGCTTCAGGACTCCCGGCGGATCCTGTGCAGGTGATCGGACCCGGTTCCGGGCCGGTGGGATTCCCGCTATGGCTGATAACCACGCACTGGATCAACTTTTTTTTCCTCATGCTGCTTATAAGGAGCGGGCTTTCGATACTTGTCGATCACCCGAGACTGTACTGGAACAGCGGTTGCACCCCGGGATCGGAGTGGATCCGCTTTACTCCCGTCACCATCCCGGAGGATAAAGTCTGGACAGCAAAGGAAGATGCCAGGTATATCAGTCCCGTGCTGGGGCTTCCCGGTTACCGCCACACGATCGGAATAGCCAGGAGCTGGCATTTCCTTACGGTTCCTTTTTTCGTAGTGAACGGGTTGATATTCGTTGCAATGCTGTTCTTTACAGATCAATGGCAGCGTCTTGTGCCCGGGTCATGGGATATTTTCAGCGATGCCTGGAATGTTTTTGTCCATTATGCCACTTTTCACATGCCGGCGGAACCGAATGGTTTTTATCATTATAATGCACTTCAGCAGCTGGCTTATTTCGGTGTCATATTCCTCCTGGCGCCAATTGCCATGCTTACCGGCCTTTCTATGTCGCCCGCAATCGAAAACCGTTTTCACTGGTATCCCAGGCTGTTTGGAAACAGGCAGAGCGCCAGGTCTATTCATTATATTGTGATGTTTCTTTTTACGTTGTTCACGATAATTCACATAAGCCTGGTTTCTGCCACAGGACTCGTAAGGAATGCAAATCATATCACTATAAATTCAGATAATGGTTCTGATAATGCGGGATTGATCATTGTACTTTCAATCATCTTTCTTACGGCTGCATTCGGCTTCCTGGCATACTGGCTCTCATGGCACAGGCCGAGGAAGCTGCAACTTGCAGAAGCAAAAGTCAATGGCACTTTATGGAAACATACCATTAACAGGCTCGAACCGAGGGGTTATTACACTAAGGAAGACATTTCACCCTATTTCTGGCCGAATGGAAAGATCCCCGTGTCAGAGGAATGGAAAAAGCTGGCAGATAATAATTTTTTGGATTACCGGCTAAAAATAATGGGACTTGTCGAGAAACCCGTGGAGCTGTCCCTTGCGGATCTTCAGAAGATGGGGAAAGAACAGAATATCACGATGCACCACTGCATCCAGGGCTGGACCGGCATTGCGGAATGGGGAGGAGTGCCTCTGAAAATGATCATCGACCTCGTCAGGCCCTTACCGTCAGCCAGGACAGTTGCTTTCTATTCCTACGGGGAAGGACTGTTCGGAGGCGTTTATTATGACACGCATACGCTCGATAATTGTCTTAAGCCTCAATCCATTCTTGCATGGGAAATGAACTATGAGGCCCTTCCGCTGATCAATGGGGCGCCACTGAGGCTGAGAGTGGAAAACCAGCTCGGGTACAAAATGGTAAAATGGATCAGCCGCATAGAATTCATCGAATCGCCTGAAAACGTTGGGAAGGGATTCGGCGGCAAGAACGAGGATGATGAGTATTTTGATTTCCTGGCGGACAGTTGAAAGGAGTCAGGAGTCAGGGGTCAGGAGTCAGGGGTCAGGTGTCAGGAGTTCGCTCAATTTCTTTATTCAGTTATTTTGTACTCAAATGAAGTTATTATGGTTGTTTCCTGATTATACATCCTTTGTATCCTGGTCCTCTTTTCCGGCAATCCCCTGGAATTTAAAATATAATTATATGTAAGCTCGATACCGCCGTCTATCGTCAGTTCCCCTTTCTTTATAACCAGATTTTTGTTTAAGACGCCTAACCAGGGTCCTGTAAACGTCTCTATATTAATAAGGTTAACTGAAGAATCATAATAGTAAGTTATGGAATAGATTCCGGCAGGCAGCTTTGGATTGAATGAAGCACTGATCCGATTACCATTCCTGTACTCATAACTGGTTGTAGTGCCGTAACCACCCTTTTGAATACTTGTTTTTAAATAACCCGTGGAATCATAGTAGAAAAAAGTCCTTATGGCGGGGTTATAGGCAAAAATTGTTTTGCAGCTGTCTGCAAGACCTCTGCTGTTTAGATAATAAGTCGTCACTTCGCTATTGCCCGGGATGGTTCGTTCTGTTTTTACAATACTGTCTCTATAATAATAGTATTCCATAGAGAAACCATTTGTAATCTCACTCGAAAAAACAACCTTGAAGATATTGTAATTTTTATCCAGTTCCAGGGAATATTTATCATAGTGGATGACCGGCTTATCTTCAATAGGGGTATTTTCCTTTTCATTTGAACAGGAACATAAGCTCAATACAATAATAATAAGCTTAAGGCAGTTACACACTTTTTTACATATTTATTTGTTGCTTAATGTGCTTATTTCTTGATGAAACGTTCCGGAATTTGTATGTCATTTCCCCTGATGTGAATAATGGGTGTACTTGATAATTTAATATTTACAATAGTCAGGTTTTTACAATTGCCTGTAACTCCGCTTACGTTGGATAAACTGTGCAATCGCACTTCTCCATAATAGGAGGAGTCGATTTTAACACTGTCAGGGTAATCTATATACTGATTATCAATAATGAAGACAGGAATAATTGATTTATCATAGATCTCGTCGTGGTTTGAAAAGTTGCGCAGGAATTTTTCGAGCCGCACAAATTTGATCCTGTCTTTTGCAGTGATCTGTACCTCGGCAGGTTGTACTTTTTTGTCAACATTAATTGATTCAATATTATTTGAATTGATAAAGACATGATTGATATTTATCTGCTTTTTATTCAGGAGCAACCGGAAGGATACAGTTTCCTGCCCGCGAAGGATTCCGGGGAACAGAAACATATTCAAAATGATCAGTGCTATTGCTGCTTTCATGTCTTTATGGTTAAAAATGATCTCTTATGAATTCAGGATCTTCGATTTCCTGGCGTTGAATTCTTCTTCCGTCAGTATTCCCTTTTCTTTTAACTGGTGAAGTTTCTCCAGCTCTGA
>DATGWQ010000271.1:0-2461 GCA_035299385.1 Bacteroidales bacterium
ATCTTATCAAACTCAGTAATATTTTGCAACATTTGAAATAATTTCCGTCTTTAATGCGTCAAAACTTGAAATAAACAACCCTGAACCTCCAATGAAAATCGAAATCGTCGGTCTTAACAAGATATATCCCAATGGAAACCATGCACTTAAGGATATCAATCTTGAATTCGGTACAGGGATGTTCGGCCTCCTGGGGCCAAATGGCGCCGGCAAATCGAGCCTGATGAGAATAATGGTAAGCCTGATGAAACCTACCTCTGGAGCTGTACTGGTAAATGGCATGGATATCCAGAAACACAGGAAAGAGCTGAGGGGCATGCTGGGGTACCTGCCTCAGGATTTCAGGTTTTTCAGCTCACTGAGAACATGGGAGTTCCTCGATTATTCAGGGTCGCTCGCTGGCTTGAAAAACAGGAAACAGAGATTAGCCGAGGTGGACAGGCTGCTTGACCAGGTGGGTCTGCTTGAAGTCCGCGACAGGATGGCCAACAGGCTCTCCGGAGGCATGAAAAGGAGACTCGGGATTGCACAGGCTCTGATCGGCAACCCTAGCGTCATAATAGTCGACGAGCCGACAACAGGGCTTGACCCCGACGAAAGGATCAGGTTCAGGAATATCCTCTCCACCCTCAGCCAGCATGACGTCACAATTATCCTTTCGACTCACATTGTTGGCGACATTTCATCAACATGCCAGGGAATGGCTCTCCTGAACCTCGGGGAGCTTGTCTTTGCAGGATCCCCGTCAAACCTGGTGAGGATTGCCGAAGGGCATGTTTTCAGGATGAATCTCACACCATTCGAATACGAATCCGTGAAGGAGAAATACAATGTGATCTCAACGATACCTTCTGAAACAGGATGGGAAGTACAGGTCGTGGCTGACGATACGCCTGAGTATGCTCATACAGATATTGTTCCGGATATCGAGCATGCATATGTCTATTATATGGAACACAAGCTTCACGCAGACACACTGGAATAAAATAAAGCTATATGCCTTTCATCCATAATATAAGCACCGTAGCAAGGTATGAGGCAAGGACCCTCAGGAGAAGCTGGTTTTTCAGGCTCTTCTCAATCGGGGCGCTCTTCATTTTCATCTTCATGAATATCGGTGTGTTTTCCCCGATCGGAGAAGAAGACTGGGACCTTATTTCCATCCCTTCATCCATACCGCTCATTAACCTGTATTTGCTTAACATCGGTCAGGCCATAGTCGTGATCTTCCTTGCTGCCGATTTTCTGAAAAGAGACAAAAAGCTCGACACCAACGAGGTGCTGTACACACGGTCGATGTCAAACTTCGAGTACATAACAGGAAAGACATGGGGCATACTCAGGCTCTTCCTCGGACTCGATGTCATTATCCTTTCCATTGGCCTCCTGATGAATGTTATTTCAGCCAGGATGACGGTGGATATAATGTCTTATATCTGGTATCTTCTGATCATTGCCGTGCCAACTATTGTTTTCAGCCTCGGTCTTGCATTCATGATGATGTCGGCAATAAAGAACCAGGCCATAACCTTTCTTCTCCTGCTGGGCACAGCCGCCCTGGACATGTTCTATATGTGGTTCAGGATGGGATCGCTTTTCGACTATATGGCGTTCGGCCTTCCCGTTTTCAAATCAACCATCGTGGGATTTGACAATCTTGATGTCATCATTAACCAGCGCCTTCTTTACTTTTGTCTCGGCATGTCGCTGGTGATGGGAACAGTGCTGCTCTTCAAAAGATTGCCCCAGGAGAAATTTCACACTGTGATCACTGTTATATTACTTATCGCTTTTTTTTGCGGAGCAGTTGTAACAGGATTCAATACCTATTCATTTTACTCTGAAGGTGTCAGGGTGAAAAACAGCATTATTGAGACAAGCGCGAAATTTGAGAACATCAGCTTCTGTGATATCACGGATGAAGATATTGAGGTCGGACATAATGGCCAGTCAATAGATGCCACAGCAAAAATCACAATTCTGAACAACAACAGCGAAAGACTCGATAAATATATCTTCTCGCTTAATCCTTCACTTGATGTCCTGTCAGTAACTTCCGGAGGCCGTGATCTGAAATTCACGAGAACAAATCACATTCTGGAGGTCGATCCCGGAAAATTCCTGGAAGCCGGCGAGAATGATTCCTTGAGAATTGCCTATGCGGGAAAAATAAATGAATCATTCTGTTATCCGCACTTCAGCGACAATATAAAGGAAAATCCATACAGGATTGCAATGGTGAATGTGAACAAAAGACAGGCCTTCCTGCAGAAAAACTTTGTCCTGCTCACCCCTGAAACCCACTGGTATCCTGTTGCCACTCTTAATTATTATCCTTCAAATCCCGCACGCATAAAGCTGGATTTCACAAAGTTCACTCTCAGGGTCAAAGATGAAGCAGGCATGATTCCTGTATCGCAGGGGCCCTCAAGATCTTCTGACGGTTACCGGGTCTTTTCAC
>DATGWQ010000272.1:0-62831 GCA_035299385.1 Bacteroidales bacterium
CTTCCCGCTCGCTGACATTCTGACGACACTTCTGGATATTGGCCAGCGTGAAATGAATAATCCCATTGAAGTGGAGTTTGCAGCAAACCTTGAAACACCTGCCGGCACGCCAAGGATATTCAATTTCCTTCAGCTAAGGCCTATTGTGCACTCCGAGGAAGCCCAGAATATCAGCGTCGATCATGTGCGTACGCAGAATACGATTGTTTTCTCGGAAGCGGCACTCGGGAACGGGGTTTTCAAGGGAATAAAAGATATCGTCTATATAAAACCTGAAAGTTTCAATCCTGCCAACAACAAGTTTGTTTCCACTGAGATCGAAAAGCTCAACGCTTCTTTTCTGAAAGCGGGAACAGCATATGTGCTTATCGGTCCCGGCCGTTGGGGATCAACTGATCCCTGGCTTGGCATACCGGTTAAATGGCACCAGATATCGGGAGCCAGGATCATTATTGAATCAGGGTTGAAAAACTACAGGATCGATCCCAGCCAGGGAACCCACTTCTTCCAGAACCTGACTTCTTTCAGGGTTGGTTATTTCACAATTAATCCTTTTATTAGCGAAGGTTATTATGATGTGGAGCTTCTCAATGACCTGCCAGCTGTTTACGAGGATTCGCAGATAAGGCATGTAAGGTTCGAGGAGCCGCTCGAAATAATGATCGACGGAAGGAAACACAAAGGAGTGATAATGAAACCTAATAATTAAAAATCCCTTTCCCCTTCTGGGCTTTCCTCCTGGGAGGGGGAATAATTGGCTAAATGAAGTAAATTACTGTAAATGGAAACAGCAAAGACAAAATACGTCGGCGATCTCAGGACGGAGATCCTTCATATCAGATCAGGCAGCGTCATTGTCACTGATGCGCCGGTTGACAATAAAGGGAAAGGCGAAAAATTTTCGCCGACAGACATGGTGGCTTCGGCGCTCGGTAGCTGCATTTATACGATAATGGGAATTGCCGCACGCGAGCATGACTTTTCAATCGAAGGGAGCACGTGCACCATAACGAAAGTCATGGCAGAGAATCCGCGAAGGATAGGAGAGATAAAGATAGAGTTCGATTTTACCGGCGGAGAATATACCCAAAAACAGAAAACCATCCTTCAAACCTGTGTAAGGAACTGCCCTGTGGCAAGGTCACTGAAGGAGGATATCTATCAAAATGTAACTCTCCATTTCAGAGAATAGGTTGCACAGAGGTGCACTGAGGAGCACAGAGTTTCACAGAGGGGTTGGATTTAACTCTGTGTTCCTCTGTGGTTCTCCGTGGTTCTCCGTGGTTCTCTGTGTAACTAAAACGTTGCTGATTCCGTGGGAATATCCTTATTCACCTTTTTTATAAGTCCCGACAGCACACACCCGGGTCCAACCTCTGTAAACGAAGTTGCTCCGTCGGAGATCATATTCAGTACGGAATGTGTCCATCTCACCGGTGAAGTAAGCTGAAGAACAAGATTTGATTTGATTATGTCAGGATCCGTAGACGGTTTTGCATTCACGTTCTGGTAAACCGGGCATATTGGTTTGCTGAATTTTGTGTTCCTGATTGCCTCCTCGAGCTCAAGCCTTGCAGGCTCCATCAGTGGCGAATGAAAAGCTCCGCCGACAGCAAGCTTCAGGGCACGTTTGGCTCCTTTTGTCTTGAGAATTTCAATTGCCTTGTCTATACCTTCGTTGCTTCCCGAAATAACAATCTGCCCGGGGCTGTTATAATTGGCAGGGACGACAACCTCGCTGACCGAAGCACAGACTTCTTCAACTATTTTATCATCAAGCCCGAGTATTGCAGCCATGGTTGAAGGTATTTTCTCACAGGCTTTTTGCATGGCCATTGCTCTTTTGGAAACAAGCACAAGCCCGTCTTCGAAGGATAGCGTGCGGTTAGCCACGAGAGCTGAAAATTCCCCGAGTGAATGACCTGCCACCATTGCAGGACTGAATGATTCGCCAAGAACTGATGCAAGTACTGTTGAATGGAGGAAAATGGCAGGCTGTGTTACTTTTGTCTGTTTCAGGTCTTCTTCAGTTCCTGAAAACATCAGGTCGGTAATGCGAAATCCAAGTATTGCATTGGCTTTGTCGAACATTTCCTTAGCCAGCCCTGATTTTTCGAAAAGGTCCTTGCCCATACCGATAAACTGAGCGCCCTGGCCGGGGAATACATATGCTTTCATAGTGGTCGTTTTAGAATACGGCCTCAAAAGTAAGAAGACAAAATGAAAGGGCAAAATTTACGAAGTGACACAGAAACTTACAAAAAGACCGTGAAACTCAGGATTTCCACTCCGTGCAACCCCGTGGTTAGAAGATTTAGTGCAGCCTTACCCCTATAAGATGAATATATTCCTCCCGGGTGTTCAGCTGTTCGAGGAAGACTCCCGTAAAAGCCGATGTTGTTGTAACGGAATTCTGTTTCTGCACGCCCCTGATCTGCATGCACATATGCTGGGCTTCGATGACCACAGCCACTCCCTCAGGCTGGAGAGTATTCTGAATGCAGTCCCTGATCTGGGTCGTAAGTCTTTCCTGCACCTGCAGCCTTCTCGAGAATGCTTCGACTACTCTTGCGATCTTGCTGAGGCCTGTTATATAGCCATTCGGTATATAGGCGACATGGGCTTTTCCGAAGAAAGGCAGCATGTGGTGTTCGCACATCGAATAAATATCAATGTCCTTTACAAGGACCATTTGCTTGTACTCCTCCTTGAACATGGCCGAGCGCAGTATCTGCTCGGCATTCATACTGTATCCGTTTGTAAGAAAATGCATTGCTTTTGCAACCCGCAGGGGTGTCTTCAGGAGGCCTTCCCTGTCGGGATTTTCTCCGAGCAGCTCGAGCACCCTGTGGTATATTGCAGCAAGCTCATTTATGTTTTTTGCGTCCCAGGATTCAACCTTGTTGTAACCATTCTCTACAAGTCCCGAGCCATCATTGATTTTTTCGATCCGATCAGCCATAGTATTCAATTGAATTATTTTCAGTTTCCTCAATTTTGATGCAATGAAGTGTTGCTCCAAGTTCCCCGATAGGTTCCTTCAGCTCATTCCATATCGATATTGCCAGGTTTTCCGTGGTTGCAATTTTCCCTTTCATGAAATCAACCTCAAGATTAATGTTCTTATGGTCGATTCTTGCAATTATCCTTTCATTAATCAGGTCCCTGAGCCTGCTTATATTCATTATGAACCCGTGTTCAGGCGAGGGTTCACCTTTCACGGTTACCCATAAATTGTAATTATGCCCGTGCCAGTTCGGGTTTGAACATTTACCGAAGACTTCATTGTTAGCCTCATCAGTCCAGTCCGGCCGGTACATTCTGTGAGCTGCGCAGAATCTTTCCCTTCTTGTCAGATAAATCATGAAGCATTTATTTATAATACAATATTATACAATAATTTTGTTTTGCAGTTTCAAAATTCAATTAAGTAAGGTCCAAATGCTCTGACATGCAGAAAAGAATATTGTTTGTTACAGCGACAGCGCTGGAATCCCGGGCGCTTGAAAGAGTCGAAGGTATTAAGGCAGAAAATGGTGTTTTCAGGTTCGGTCATTTTGAGATCGTTCCCCTGGTCGCGGGAGTGGGCCAGGTATCCACGGTTTACAATATCTCAAAGTGGCTGGCCCGGAACGGACATCCCGACATCGCTTTGAATACAGGAATTGCAGGCTCTTTTAAGGCGGATCCTGCCGCTGGGGCAGTGGTGATAATTAAAAATGACTGTTTTGCAGATCTCGGAATTGAGGATCATGAAAAGTTCCTGACACTGGCCGAGAGGGGGTTGGCTGATCCGGATGAATTTCCTTTCAGCAACGGTTGGATTCATGCAGATGAAAAATATATTTCCCTGTTTGAAAAAAAATTCACTGCCGTGAATGCCATTACAGTCAATACAGTTACAGGATCGGATAAAACCATCAGCAGGCTGGTCGAAAAATTCAATCCTTCGCTCGAAACGATGGAGGGTGCATCTTTTTTCTATATTTGCAGGAGGGAGAGCATTCCATTCTTAGCGATCAGGGCTGTTTCGAACAGTATCGAGCCGGGAAACAGGCATACCTGGAAAATTGAGCTTGCACTGGAGAGTCTCTCTTTACGGTTACGTGAAATTTTTTTAATGCTGGAGTGATCAGATGAAATTAACCCTGGGATTCTCGCCATGTCCGAATGACACATTCATTTTTGATGCAATGGTTCATGGCAGGATAGATACGGAAGGACTTGAATTCGATTATTTTCTTGCCGATGTTGAAGAGCTCAACAGGAGAGCATTTGCTGCAGATGTGGATATTACCAAAATGAGCTATCATGCATACGCCTATGCTGCTGCCAACTATCTTATACTCGATGCCGGCAGTGCACTGGGTTACAGGAACGGACCTCTTCTCATCAGCAAAAAAAGAACCGGGTCAAAACATCTTACGGATAAGAGAATAGCCATTCCCGGGAAATATACCACGGCCAATCTCCTTTTCAGCATCGCTTACCCTGAAGCGAAGGATAAGAAAGAATACCTGTTTTCCGACATAGAGGATGCCCTTTTAAAGGATGAAGCGGATGCAGGCCTCATCATTCATGAGACGAGGTTCACTTACATGAAAAAGGGCCTTCATAAGGTTGCCGATATGGGTGAATACTGGGAAAACCTCACCGGCATGCCCGTACCGCTGGGTACTATAGTTGTCAGGAGAGACCTTCCTGATGACATTAAACTGAAGGTTAACAGGGTTGTGAGGCGCAGCCTGGAGTATGCCTACCATGATTCTTCTGCTTCGTACGGTTTTGTGTCTTCGAATGCCAGGGAGATGGACAGTTCAGTCATGAACCGCCACATAAGATTATTTGTAAATGAATTCACGCTTGACCTGGGTGCAAAAGGCAAAGCTGCTGTAAATGAGCTTTTCAGGCTTGCCGGGAACAGGCATATAATACCTCGTATGCCTAAAAGAATTTTCCTGACTTGACGGGAAAAATGGCTTGGATTGAGTATCTTTGAACATAGGTTTTTGTTCATTGTTTTACATCAAAGTATTAACCTAAATAATCCGAATCATGGCATTTGAACTTCCAAAACTTCCTTACAATCGTGATGCGCTTGTGCCTTTCATAAGCGAAGAAACCCTTGAATACCATTACGGAAAGCATCACCAGGCTTACGTCAACAATCTTAACGGCCTTGTGCCGGGTACCGAATTCGAAAATGCCAGCCTCGAAACTATAATAAAGAAAGCTGAAGGAGGCATCTTCAACAACGGGGCGCAGGTATGGAATCATACATTCTATTTTGAAGCATTCTCAAAAAACGGCCGCAAAGCCCCATCAGGGGAACTTGCTGAAGCTGTCAACAGGTCCTTTGGCTCATTCGATGCATTTAAGGAACAGTTCAGCAAAGCAGGGGCAACCCTCTTCGGATCAGGATGGGCATGGCTGGCTAAAGGCAATGACGGATCGCTGCAGATTGTTGCGGAATCAAACGCAGGAAACCCGTTGAGAAAAGGCCTGAAACCAGTTATGACCTGCGATGTATGGGAACATGCATATTACATTGATTACAGGAATAAAAGGCCCGATTACATCAAAAATTTCTGGGAGATCCTTGACTGGGATATAGTTGCTTCCAGATTTTGAAGGCTGTATTTACTAATTATTATCAGATCAAAAATGAAGCTGAAGGATCTCGTATTTAAAAATCGTACTTACAGAAGATTTGACGAGAGTTACCAGGTCGATACTGCGACTCTCGAATCACTTATTGAACTTGCAAGATTTTCATCATCAGCAGGTAACCGCCAACCTTTGAAATATCTGATTTACAACACCCCTTCGGATTGCGACCGTGTGTTCCCATATCTGGCCTGGGCAGGCTATCTTCGCGACTGGCCCGGACCGGAAAAGGGCGAAAGGCCACCTGCATACATCGTGATGCTCGGAGACAGGTCGATCGCAGAAAATTTCGGAATCGATCATGGGATAGCTGCACAGAGCATAATGCTGGGAGCTACGGAAGCAGGACTAGGCGGGTGCATGATCCAGTCGATCGCCAGGGATGAATTGAGAGATGAGCTTAAAATTCCTGATATCTGCGATATTCTCCTTGTGCTCGCAATAGGCAAACCCGTCGAAAAGGTAGTGGTCGAGGAGATCAAAAATAATGATGTCAAATACTGGCGTGACCAGGAAAAAACGCACCATGTTCCCAAACGGAACCTGGATGATCTGATAATGAAGATTTAATTGGTTGATATATGTAAGGGCACAAAATTTTGTGCCCTTACTGTCTTATTGACAAGTTATATTCCGTCAGGCCGCAGCCTGCCCGGATCTTTATCCTTTCACGAATATCGCCTTTATAATATGGCTTGCCATCTTGGGGTTCTCCTTGAGGCGTCGTGTTGAATAGCCGAACCATTTTTCGCCAAATGGCACGTATACCCTCATAAAGTGACCTGCTTTAACAATGCTGTCCCTGAGATTGGGTGTAACCCCGTAAAGCATCTGGAACTCGTACATGTCTTTCGGAACCTTGTATTTCTCGATTAGCTTGTATGCGCCTTCAATAATAGGTTTGTCGTGGGTTGCAATGCCCACTTTGATCCCGTTTTTCAGAATGAATTCAAGATCTTCAAGGTAATGCTGGTTAATTTCCTCGTATTTCTTATATGCTATCTCTGCAGGTTCCACATAGATCCCCTTGCATAACCTGAAGCTCAGCGGAGCTTCGGGAGAATGCATATCCATCATCGATTTGATATCGTTCAGTGTCCTTTTAAGGTAAGCCTGGATTACGAGCCCGGCATTAAGAGGAAACTCGGCCTTAATCTTCCTGTAAAGCTCGATCTCCATGTCTGTGCAGGGTGAGTCTTCCATGTCGATCCTTACAAAACCTCCATATGAAGCAGCTTTTGCAACAATCTCGCGAATATGCCTGTAACATACCTGTTTGTCGATCAGAAGGCCAAAGCTGGTCGGCTTTACAGAGAAGTTGCCATTGATCTTGTTTGCATATGAGGTCTCGATGGTATTGAGATACTCCTTCTTGTTTGCCTCGGCTTCATCAAGAGTCTTTATGAATTCGCCGAGGACGTCGAGTGTTACCCTGATTCCTTTTGCATTAAGCTCTTTCGACACCCTCATTGCATCTTCAATGGATTCACCTGAGATGTATGATTTTGAAAATATCCAGATGAATTTCTTCGGAAAGTACGGCAGCATTGCCGCGATTAACTTGTTGAACATTTTTTGATTATATTTTGTAAAGTTCGTTTTGTTCTTAATCTTTGATGTGCAAATAAATGGGATCATGATGCATTATTTAATGACCTTTGTCATCCATTCAGGCCGCAAATAGCATTTTAAAAAAAAATTTCATAAAATGCAACCATTTACAATACCCGGATGTCATCAAATTGTCCTCAACTTATGATGAGTGACCCTGAAATAATTGAAGGCTGCGCAAGGCACGACAGGAGGGCCCAGCAGGAACTTTACAGCAGGTATTCGCGTTTCCTTCTGGGTATTTGCATGAGATACGCGGCGGACAGGGCAGAGGCTGAGGATATTTTGCAGGAAAGTTTTTTGAAGATTTACTTTAATATAAGTGATTTTTCAGGCACGGGTTCTTTCATGGGCTGGTTGAGAAAGGTTGCAGTGAACACCGCAATAACTCATTATCACAGGAATCTGAAGTACAGGTATCATGTTGAGATTGAGGAATTTGTTTCTGCAGAAACAGGTGTTACAAGCTTCGAAGAGGATTTTTTCACATCGGACGAGCTGTACAAAGTGCTCAATGATCTTCCGGCCGGGTACAGAATGGTGTTTAACCTGTATGCTGTGGAGGGTTATAAACATAAGGAAATTGCAGAAATGCTGGGAATCGATACAAACACTTCAAAGTCACAGTACAGCAGGGCAAAATCTGCACTCAGGGAAAAACTGGAGAAAATCAGGAAACTGAAAACGAATTATAACGATTGAAACGTTGGGAAACAAGCATGAAATAAGCATTGAGGAGCTGTTCAGGCGCAAGCTTGAGAATGCCGGGCTTGTTCCGGGTGAGGGCGTCAATGGTGAATTGATGAAGAAGCTGGGCAGGAAGGAATTCATGCGTTTCAATCCATCGAGATTCAACATTTATTATGCCGGCCTTATCGCAGCTGCTGCGGCTACAGCTGTCATACTGATGTTATCGGGAAAAGCATCCGAAGAACAGAAGCCATCCTCATCACTGCCATTGCAGCAAACTGAAACACCGTATGCTGCTCCTGCCGGCACAAGAAACACGGTAGCAAAAAGACCAGCAAGGAAGATATCTGCAAGAATTTCAGATAAGCAGCAGGTTATTGTTAATGAAGCTGCACCAGGCAACGGCGGAAATGCAGCCATTACTGCAGAATCGCCCATACACGCTGCAGAGGTTGGCAACATCGATCACAAGACCTTTGCCGGTTCAAAAGGCGCCGATTCCGGTAAACTCCGCGAACCCATAAAAGACAATGGCGCATTATTTATTCCTTCATCCCAATCCGGATGTGCACCATTGAAAGTGTCATTCCTCAATAATGCCGGCAAGTATCTAAAATTCAGCTGGTCATTCGGCGACGGTGGAACAAGTGATGAAACAGAACCTGCATGGATCTTTGAAACAGAGGGAGAATACAATGTTGCTATGGCTGCAACAGACGGGAATGGTAAAACTACAGGATATTCCACAAAGATCACAGTTTACCCCAAGCCAAAAGCACTGTTCGAAACAAATCCGCCGAATGCAGTAATCCCGGATGATGAAATTACATTCCTCAATAGCTCATCAGGAGCAATGACATACAGGTGGAGCTTCGGCGATGGCAGCTCATCTTCTCTGATCGAACCAAAGCACAGGTATTCAAAATTCGGAAAATACGATATAACGCTCACGGCGACCTCGGAAAACGGATGTTCAGATACATATATAGTTTCAGATGCATTTTCAGGAGACGGATTTTTCATAAAGATGCCAAACGCCTTTATTCCTAATCCTCAGGGGCCTTCCGGAGGTTTTTATACTGCAAAAAGCGATGAGGCTGCAGAGATATTCCACCCGGTATGGTCAGGCGTGGCAGATTATCACCTTCAGATATTTAGTAAAATTGGAATACTTTTATTCGAAAGCAATGAGGTCGAGGTTGGCTGGGATGGATATTTTAAAGGTCAGTTGTGCAATCCGGGGGTATATGTATGGAAAGTGACAGGCGCATTCAGCAATGGTGAATCCTTTATAAAAAAGGGTGATGTGACTCTGCTGAAGAATTGATTTTGTAAGGGGATTCTTAAAAATATTTTGACAGAAGACTGTTGGAATGGTGTGAGTAGATTTAAAATGAAGATAAAATTCATTGAGATTTTAGCGGAATTTCAATTGCAATTCACTATTTTCGTCCTAACCTAACCTGATTGATTTGCTGAAGAGGATAAAATATCTCATTCTGCTGATGGTACTAATGGAAGCAGAGAGTTTTGGTCAGGATCCTACATTTTCACAATTTTATGCCAATGCGCTGTATCTTTCTCCATCTTTCGCCGGGGCTACAGCTGAATACCGCCTGGGAATAAACTACCGTGATCAATGGCCTTCTATTCCCGGCAAATTCAGGACATACAGCATCTCCTTCGACAAGGCAATGCCAAATTTCAATTCCGGTATTGGCGTCCTTGCCACCTACGATGTTGCAGGTTCGGGAGACCTGAGTACAACAAACATCGGACTGCTTTATTCCTACGATTTTAACTTAAACCAGCAATGGCATATCAGACCAGGGGTCAATTTCAAGTTTTACTACCAGGGGCTAGACATATACAAGCTGATTTTCAACAGCCAGATAACCGGAAGCGGGGTAACCCAGCAGGTTTCCCCTCCGCCTTTCGATAACGTTGCCGACGTGGATTTTGCAACATCGGCATTGCTTTATGACGATCGAACATGGGCAGGCTTCTCGGTTGATCATCTTCTGAAGCCACGGACATCATTCTATGGCAACGATGACTTCATACCAGTCAAGATCAATATTTACGGAGGAACACAGATAATCAACAAATCACGGAGGTTCCAGAAACTTCATGAGGTGATGTCTGTTGCAATTAACTTCCAGAAACAAAGGAATTTTTATCAGACCGATGTGGGACTGTATTATTACAAGAACCCGCTTATTTTCGGTCTGTGGTACAGGGGTATCCCGTTCATGACCTCACAGGCAGGAGATGCCATTATCGGTCTCATCGGCATCAAGACGGATCAGCTGCATATCGGCTACAGTTACGATTTCACAATATCCAACCTTCTCAGTTCCACCGGCGGGGCACACGAAATATCGCTTGTTTACGAATTCAACAACCTCAGCCTGGGCCAGCAGAGAAGACGTATAAGGGCAATACCGTGTCCCGAATTCTGATATGCTTCTTAAAGTCAAATCCTTTCCTTTAAAAACATCATTCACCTTATTGACATTTATTTATTTGTTTATATTTGCGAACTGATTAATGTTTAATAAATCCAAAAACAGAAATGAAGAATCTGACATTAGCGCTTGTAGCAGTTCTTTTCCTGGCAGTTGCCGGACTTTATTTTATTCATTTCTCATCGCATAAAAAATCCGGTGAAGCTACTGTTACAAATGAAGCAGCACCTGCCGGCAGCATTGCTTTTGTTAATATAGATACAGTGATCTATAAATTCAATATGTTCACTGATAAAAGGAATGATCTTGCCGAGAAGCAAAAGAAGGCTGAAGCAGAACTTAACTCCAAGGGCACACAATACGAAAGAGGCATAAAGGATTACCAGGATAAAGTCCAGAAAGGTCTGATCACAAGGGCAACAGCTTCTGAGATGGAGAATGCACTTACCCGCCAGCAGCAGGAGCTCATCGGCCTTCGTGACAAGCTTCAGGGTGACCTGATGGAGGAAGAGCAGGTTATGAACAGGCAGATTCTCGATTATATTACAAAATACCTCGAGGAACATAAGCCAGAATACAATTACCAGTATATTCTTGCAAAAAGCTTCGGAAGTGTTGTACTCTACGGAGATCCGGGAAACGACATCACTTCAAAAGTGCTTGATGGCCTGAACCAGAAATACGCCGGCGAAAAATAATCCGGTTAAATGAGCTTCGCCTCTGCATGGCTGGACCAGAGGGCTTTATATCCGCAATTCATTCCGGAACCGCCTGCTGAAGAAACAGGGATCATCGTTGTGGTGCCTTCGTACAATGAGGAGGGCATTGCATCCATGCTTCATTCTCTTCACGATGCAGAAAGGCCCCGTTGCAAAGCTGAGGTTATCGTTGTGGTGAATGCCCCGGCTGAAGCCCAAGAAAGCCATCTTCTCAACAACACCAGGACCATTGCCGATATAAATACGTGGAAGCAGGAGAATACCGAGAGTTTTTTTTCAATTTATCATATCGAACCTTCCCCCATACCCGGCTGGGGTGTCGGACTTGCCAGGAAAACAGGCATGGATGAGGCGCTCAGGCGTTTCAATTCCATCGACAGACCTGAAGGAATTATCGTTTGCCTCGATGCGGACTGCACGGTTTCAGGTGATTACTTTAAGGCGATCGAGCAAGGCTTCGACAACAGGAAACGGGAGGCATGCTCGATATATTTTGAGCATCCTCTGGAGAAGACAAAAGATGAAAAAACATCAAAGGCTATCATTCTTTATGAGCTTCACCTCAGATACTATTACCAGTCATTGCTTTACACGGGTTTGCCGGGCGTGTTTCATACGGTGGGCTCTGCAATGGCCGTGAGGGCTCTTGCTTATATGAAATCAGGAGGCATGAACAGGAAACAGGCAGGCGAAGACTTTTATTTTATTCAGAAGCTTATTCCGCAGGGCGGCTATTTCAGTCTTGATACAACAACTGTTTATCCTCTTCCCAGGCCTTCCTTCAGGGTTCCTTTCGGCACAGGTGCGACAATGGAAAAGCTTCTGAAGGGAAATGATCCTGAATACAAAACCTATAACCCTGAGGCATTCTCAGACCTTAAGAGGACTTTTGCCGCATTGCCTCACTACTATGCTGATCCTGAAACAAGTTACAAAAAGTTGCCCGGGTCACTGAGGGTCTTTATCACGGATGAGGAATGGAATGCAAGGCTTGCCGAAATAAAGAATAACACATCAGGGTATGAATCTTTCAGGAAAAGATTTTTCTTCTGGTTCAATATGTTCAAAGTTGTAAAATACCTGAACCTGGTTCATGAAAAGTATTTTCAGAAGGAGAGGGTTGAAATATGTGCAGCTGAATTGCTCGGTAAACTTGGAGTGAATTATGAAAAAAGAACTCCCGCAAATCTTCTTACGATCTACAGGTCGATGGAAAAGAAGAATTAATTATTCCTCCTGTTGTTCCTGCGTTCCTCACGGGGCGTCATAATGATATAAAGATCCTCATCAGCCTTCTTCATCCTGTATTGTTCCCTCGCGAATTTCTCAAGGTTATGGTTGTCGGTCCTCAGCTCATTGAGCTTTTTCCTGTCTTCCTCTATCCTGTTTGTGTAGTATTCCCTGTCTTTTTTCAGCTTGCTGAGCTCTTTGAGGTCCCTGAAACGGGCAACCAGGTTGTTGGAATCGAAAAGCAGGACCCATATAATGAATATGATGAGTGTCAGGATGAATTTATTCCTGAGAACAGGAGGAAGCTTATCGGTTATCTTTAATCTGATCATTGTCGCAAACGTACAAATTTTTTTAACCTCCGCTCATGAGGTACAGCATTTGCACATTATCTCCGTCGTGTATGACCGTCGATTCATACCTTTCTTTTGGTATAAGGATATTGTTCACCTTAACGATCCTGAGCCTGTATGTAAATTTCTTAATCTCAAGCATTTGCTTTACTGTTATTTCAGGAGCTTCAAATTCCTCTTTCCTGTTGTTGAGCAGTATATTCATTTCAGTCTTTTTTCATATTCATAAGGATTTCGATAACGGTGTTTGCCTGCATGTTTGCAACAATACCGACCCTTGGAGCCATTACAGGCGTGCCGGCCGAATCTTCGGAGCTTTCATCGCCGCAGACATAAAGGGAATCATCTATTTTGCGCATTCTCAGGTTTCCGGTCGCCCCCCATCCGGCAAGTCCTGATCCTGCAACGACCGGTACTCCCGGCAACCTGGTCTGAACAGTTTCAATGAACAGTTCCTTCATGTCAGCGCTGTCGAGCGCCTCGACAATCACGTCACAGCATCTGAAGATCTTCTCGATATTATTCCTGTCGAGTTTCTCATTGCAGGTAATGATCCGGGTTCCGGAATTGATCCGGCCGATATTTGCTTTCAGAGCAGCAACTTTCGGGATCCCGACCTGGTCATAAAAGAAATATTGCCTGTTCAGATTTGAAGTTTCCACATAATCAAAATCACAGATCACAAGCCTGCCTACGCCACTTCTTGCCAGCGCCACAGCACAGTTGGAGCCCAGACCTCCGGCTCCGCCGATCCCAACACTGAATTTTGAAAGATGCTCCCTGACTTCGCGGAATCCCATGCGGATCAAGATTAAAATCTAAAATTAGTGAAAACTTTGAAACTGACGATTTTTTTAGATTTCGGATTGCGCATTTTTGATTGCAGATTTTTTGATTTTGGATTTCGGAATTACGATTTCGGATTAGTTGAGATTAAATTAACATAATTCCTATGGAAAAACATTCTTAACTTCCTGATTAAAATCATATTAATCGATATGATAGTTTTCTAACTTTGATCTTTATTTAATAGGAAATCCGCAATCCGAAATCCCAATCCGCAAACCCTAAATGGACTTACAGGCAATTAAATCAGGACATAAATCGATATCCCGGTGGGATTACGACTGGAAGCCGCTCACAAAAGGCTATACGGATAAGATCCTGTATATAAATGCGGGCACCGGCGGTATCCTGGAGAAAGATGTCCCGCCTGTGATGAAGGATAAATTCATCGGTGGAAAGGGATACGGGCTGAGACTGCTCTGGGATGCAACAAAGCCTGATACAAAGTGGGACGACCCCGAAAACGAGATTGTCATTTCCTCCGGTCCCGTAGGGGGAATAACCCAGTATTCCGGCACCGGAAAATCGCTTGTTGTGAGCATCTCACCGCAGACAAACTCTGTAATGGACAGCAATGTCGGGGGTTTTTTCGGGCCCTTCCTGAAGTTTGCAGGCTTCGATGCCTTAGAGATACAGGGCAAGGCTCAGGCAGATGTCATTATATATATAGATGGCATAAATCATTTTGTTGAGATCTTCGAAGCCCCTTTTGAAGCGGGCGACAGTCACGTTCTTGCCGAGCAGCTTACTGAAATGTTCGCTGACAATGAGGGTGAAAAGAAAAATATCGGCGTTGTGTCAACAGGTTCAGCAGCAGAGCATACCCTGATCGGGATGCTGAATTTCAGCTTCTATGATGCAAGAAGGAAAAAAGTACGGCTGAAACAGGCAGGCAGGGGAGGGATAGGTTCGGTATTCAGGAATAAGAAGATCAAAGCCCTGGTTTGTAAAATACCAGGGGTAAAAGGAAACCTGAACAATGTGGTTGATCTCGAGACATTGATGGAGAGGGGCCGCAGGTTCAACCGCGAGATCCGGGATCTCGATGATAAGCAGTGCCAGATGAGGCAGATCGGAACTGCTCACCTCATGGAGATCATGAATGATCATGACCTGCTGCCGGTAATGAACTACAAATACGGCAGGCACCCCGATGCATTTAAGATTGATTCCTCCGTTTGGAAGAAAAATTTCACGCAGAACGTTCCTGACGGCTGCTGGATCGGCTGCAACATGTCATGCTCCAAAGGAATCGACGATTACGAGGTGAGAACAGGCCCGTACAAAGGCAAAAAGGTGATAGTCGACGGCCCTGAATATGAGAATGCGGCCGGGCTTGGTGCAAATTGCGCTATTTTCGATCCGGGCTATATCATAGAAACAAACTTTTATTGCGACACTTACGGCATCTGCACAATAACCTGGAGCACCCTTATGGCATTCATTATGGAATGTTATGAAAACGGGATACTCAATAAAGAGCGTACAGGAGGACTGGATCTCAGTTTCGGCAATGCTGAGGAAGCCCTGGAGGTGCTGCACCAGGCATCAAGAGGCGAAGGTTTCGGCCTCATAGCAGGGCAGGGGGTCAGGAAAATGAAGGAGCTCTTCATTAAGAACGGCTGGGGAGATGAGAATTTCCTGAAGGATATTGCCATGGAAAACAAAGGGCTGGAGTATTCACAGTACATGCCGAAAGAATCGCTTGCGCAGCAGGGAGGTTTTGCCCTCACGAACAAGGGACCGCAGCATGACGAAGCCTGGCTTATCTTCATGGATATGGTCAACAACCAGATCCCGACCTTTGAGAACAAGGCCGAGGCACTTCATTATTTCCCGATGTTCCGCACATGGTTCGGCCTGGTGGGCTTGTGCAAGCTGCCATGGAATGACGTGGAGCCCGAAAACAATGCCCAGACGGACGAGCCTGCAAAGGTTCCGGAACATGTCGACAATTATGTGGCTATCTATAAGGCAGTAACCGGAAGAGATTTTGATAAGAAACGCCTGATCGAGGATTCCGAAAGGGTTTACAATTTCCAGCGTGTTTTCAACCTTAGAAGGGGATACGGGCAGCGAAGGCACGATGATCAGCCGTTCCGGGCCGCGGGACCGGTCACAAAGGAGGAGTATGAATCGAGAGCCGAAAGGTACGATAAGCAGCTTAAGGAAAAGATCGGGATTGACCCATCGGGTAAGACTACTGAGGAAAAGATGAAGATTCTGCGCGAATACCGCGAAAATCAATACGAGCTTCTCAGGGACGCTGTCTATAAACGCCGCGGCTGGAATAAAAACGGCGTACCGACAATTGAATTTCTCAAAAAGATCGGCATGGATTTCCCGGAAGTGATCGATGTTGTAAAAGATTACCAGTAGAATTCCATCCGTTTTTTCTCTATTTGCTTCTGTTTGTTATTAATTTTCAGTAATTTGGATTATCAGGAAATCCCTTTGTGCCCTTCGTGCATGCCTTTGAGTCCTTTGTGGTTAAGCGAAAAAAAGGTTAACCACCAAGGTCACAAAGTAAAAATCACAAAGGAACACAAAGGAAAATCATCATAATGAACAGGTCCATCTGCTTTCTCCGGAGCGTAAACATGGCAGGGCACAACAAGATAAAGATGAGTGCCCTCACGCAGCTGTTCAGCGATGAAGGCTTCTCCGATGTGCTTACGTATATTCAAAGCGGGAACATCATCTTCACCGATCCGGGGAAGCGTAATGATGAAGTCCTGTCTGGCAAAATCGAAAAATCCATATCAAAGGCCTTTAACCTCAATGTTTCAGCGGTAATAAGGTCGGTAGCCGAGCTTGAGCATTTAACTTCACGCAACCCATACCTCTCCGAGAAAGATTTCAATCCTTCAAGGATGGGAGTTGTTTTTCTAAGAAAGGAGCCTGTCCCTGAAGCAGTGAAGAAGATGGACAGCATTGACTTTCCCCCTGACAAATTTGAAATTTCAGGAAAAGAGATATTTCTTTTCTGTCCCCACGGTTTCGGCAGAAGCAAGCTGTCGACAAACTTTTTCGAGAATAAAATGAAGGTCACGGGCACTGCCCGGAACTGGCAGACAATAATGAAAATCCTGGATCTTGCAAAAAATGAAACTGAATGATAAGCTTTGATGAAGCTTTGCATATTGTGCTGGGGTCTTCTTTCCGTACAGGAGCTGAAACAATTCACTTCACTGAATCGGATGGCAGGATACTGGCAGAGGATGTGTTCAGCGATATGGACATGCCTCCATTCAACAGGTCTGCTGTTGATGGCTATGCATGCCACAGGCACGATCTTGGGAATGATCTTGAAGTTCTTGAGGTAATAGCTGCCGGAAAGGAACCTCAAAGAAAGGTCGGCAAAAACGAGTGCTCCAAGATCATGACGGGAGCAATCGTTCCGGATGGCTGCGACATAGTGATCATGGTCGAAGACGCTGAGACACTCGCGTCAGGAAAAATCCGGTTCACCGGGACAAATCTGAAAGAAAATTTCTCAAGGCAGGGAGAAGATGTAAGAACAGGCGACAGGCTCCTGCAGAAAGGCATGCTGATAAGGCCCCAGGACATTGCCGTAATGGCTTCCGCAGGGCATATCCGGGTTATGGTCAGTAAGAAAGCGAAAGCGGGCATCATAAGCACAGGCGACGAGCTCGTCGAACCTGATCAGAAACCTCCGCGTTCAAAGATCAGGAACAGCAATGCCTACCAGCTTATTTCACAAGCAGGAATTGCCGGAGCTGTGCCAAAATATTATGGTATTGCGCCTGACAACGAAAATGTAACATTTGTTACAATTTCGAAAGCAATTAAGGAGAATGACATCGTGATACTCACAGGCGGAGTATCCATGGGTGATTTTGATTTCGTTCCGGCGGTACTGGAGAAAGCCGGATGCAAAATCCTTTTCAACAGGATCAATGTTCAACCCGGTAAACCCACTACTTTTGCAAGTCACGATAGTTGCCTTGTCTTCGGGCTTCCTGGTAATCCTGTGTCTTCCTTCATCCAGTTCGAAACTCTTGTAAAACCGCTTATTCAAAAGATGATGGGCTCAACCTGGCAGCCATTGATCATAGACCTTCCGCTGGGAACCCGGTTTGAAAGAAAATCTGATTCCAGGATGGGCTGGGTGCCTGCCGGTCTGAACTCCGGAAGTGAAGTCATTCCTGTTGAATATCATGGATCGGCACACCTCTCTTCAATGCCCTTTACAGGTGGTGTTTTCAAGGTTTTGCCGGGTGTAAGGATCCTCGAAAAGGGGCAGAAAGTAACTTTCAGGTTTTTTTAATTATAATTCAGGCTATGAACTTTCCGCAAAAATTCCGTGTGATAATCATCACGCTGAGCGACAGGGCTTACAGCGGCGAATATGCAGACCTGAGCGGGCCAAGGATCAGCCAGATGCTGACAGATTTTTTCAAGTCAGTGGAATGGGAGTTTGAAATAGACAATGTGCTGATCCCCGATGATGCCGTCAAGCTCAGCGATCTGCTTATCAGCTCCTTCGTGGCTTACAATATAATAATAACAACCGGCGGGACAGGCATAGGCCCCAGAGACTTCACGGTGGATACTGTCAAACCCCTGATCATAAAAGAAATTCCGGGCATTATGGAATTCATAAGAGTGAAATACGGAAAGGATAACCCGGGCGCGTTGCTCAGCAGGGGTGTTGCCGGCATTGCAGGCAAGTCGCTTATCTATACATTGCCGGGTTCGTTGAAGGCCGTCGAAGAATATATGACAGAAATACTCAGGACACTGAAGCACACCATCCAGATGCAGTATGGCATAGATACCCACCCGACGCGCTAATCTGAGATCCTGTTAAGGGTGTTGGCTGTTGCCGAGCCGATAACGCGGTCATATCTTTCACGCGGGTTCCTGTAGTAAACAAGTATGCTGTAATCATTTTCAGTTTCGTAATGATTTCCTTCAAATGGACCGGTCACAGGTGTGTCTTCGCCGTCCTTCACGAAAACGTATTGATAATCATACCAGCCCTGTTTCAGCAGCATTGAGCATTCGTACTGGCGTTTTTCACTGTTGAAATGCATACGGTTGCCCTTGCCGGTCTTCCAGTCACTGAGCGCTCCAAAGACGTACATGCTTCCTCCTTCTGCAGGCTGGTATGCAGGCAATGTGAAATAAACATAGACATAATCGGCATCGGTATCGGCATTCCTGCCTTCCTGGAAAGCGACATAGTACTTTCCGTTCAGATCCTTGCGATAAAAATAAGGTTTGAATTCCCTGTTATCCGAAGGGTAAAGGAAAACGTTGTAGTAAGGATATATGAATTCGATACTCCTTACATTTTCGGAGTTGTATCTTATACTCTTAATATCAAAATACCTGAATTCGTTGCCTCCGGCAAAAATATTAGATTCCGATAACGAACTGTATTTCAGTTCATTATTGCCGTAAAATTCAGGCTTGAGATTTGTTTTTGCGGTGCTCCATACGCCATTCTGAAGAATTGCGGCATAAACATTACGGTACGGGTCAGTGATATTCACCCTGCCGTGATTGACTGTGAAATCAATCTGCTGGTGCGTGTCGCTGTTATTTGTCATCTGAGGTCTGTGAACATTCACTTTCACCGATGCTGCATCCTCCGCGATGACGAACCTTCTTGTGAGAACGGTTTTGTCAGGCTCTTCAGGTTTGTAGATGATAATAATGTAATTTCCTGATATATTGAACTTTACCCGGTCGTTCGGAAAGAGAAGGTTGTAATGAAAATAATGAACTGTGGTATTGAAAGAAGCCTTATAATCTTCGACAGGATTTTCAGGAAAGCCATCAAGGTAGTCATTTACAAAGATGCCCGATTCATTCCAGTCCTTGTCGCAGTGCACGAACCTGTAATAGTAGGAATCCGGGTCATCGCCAATAAGATCAAAACGGAGAATAAGTTTCTCATCGCTGTTTAATCTGATGACGGGATACGACAGTTCCCATCCCTGCCTTTGAAGCAGGACTGATTTAATTCTCTCGTCAGAGATCAGCTCATTCCGGACCAGTTTCTGCGCAGTGATTGGCGCAAAGCTGATCAGACAAAATATAAGAAAGACAAACCTCATGCTGCAAAAGTAACAAATTTAGGGCCATTGGGATGAAATAACGATTTCATGCAGTTGTTTGGATGATGATTATATGCTTGCATAAGAACGTGCAAGGTCTTTTTCAATCAAGTTTTCTCCTGGGTCTGACTTATGGAATTATTTGAACAAAACTTCCACCGATGTTGTTCTGAGCCATAAGAAACGATAAATTTGATGCCCTGAAAAACTAACCCATGTCACAAAAAATTGCATATATCAGGCCGGCCGGCATAAAAGGTCATGAACAAGGTTTGCTTCAAATTGTCATGTTAATTAAATAACAAAACGATGCCTTCATCTGTAACTCTGAAAAAAGGATTTGACATAAAACTTGAAGGTGCGGCGAACAGGTTTATCGTTGACGTTCCCGTGTCAAAGTATTATGCACTTAAACCCACGGATTTTCCAGGCCTCGTCCCCAGGCTAACTGTAAAGACAGGCGACAGGGTGCTTGCAGGGAGTCCTCTCTTTTATGACAAGCTGCGACCTGAAATACTTTATACTTCGCCTGTGAGCGGAACAGTAAAAGACATAAAAAGAGGTGACAGGAGAGCTTTGCTGGAGATTGTTGTGGAGAGGGAGGGTGATGATTTTATGGATTTTGGGATCACCAATCCTGCAAATGCCACACGGGAGCATATAAAGAAGATCCTTCTTGTTTCCGGGCTATGGCCATCTATCCGCCAAAGACCTTATCATGTAGTTGCTAACCCTGCTGATGTGCCAAAATCCGTTTTTGTATCGGGCTTTGATACATCACCATTGGCACCGGATTACAATTTCATAATGGGAAATTCATCTGCCGCTCACCTGCAGACCGGGTTCAATGTTCTTAAGAAGCTTACAGACGGAAAGGTTAACCTTGTCCTTAACGGTCGAAGCCGGAATGCAGAGGTTTACAATAACATTCAGAATGTTGAAATTTCTTACTTCTCGGGGCCTCATCCTGCAGGGAATACAGGCGTTCATATACATCATCTTGATCCTGTCTGTAAAGGGCAGTCTGTATGGACTGTCAATCTTCAGGACGTGATTTCCATTGGAAGACTGTTTGAGCACGGGCATTACGATCCTCAGAAGATCATTGCCCTCACCGGCTCGGAGGTGCTTCATCCACAATATTATAAGGTAAAAACAGGCGCATCGGTTGCCGGTATGGTAACAAATAATGTAAAGGGAGGAAATCAGAGGTATATTTCCGGCAATGTTCTGACAGGGAAGAAGATCGAACCTGATGGTTACCTGGGTTATTATGATTCGCAGGTTACCGTTATCCCGGAGGGGGACTATTCTGAATTCTTCGGGTGGATAAAACCGGGGGCAGACAAGTTCAGCTTTTACGGTGCGTTCCTTTCAAGGCTGTTTCCTGGCAGAAAGTACAGGCTCGATACAAATTATCATGGAGGTGAAAGGCCTTTCGTTCTTACCGGCAAGTACGAAGAAGTTCTGCCGATGGATGTTTTCCCTATGCAGCTTCTTAAAGCGATACTGGCTGAGGACATTGACAGCATGGAGATGCTGGGAATATACGATGTTGCTGAAGAGGACATGGCACTTTGCGAATTCATATGTCCCTCGAAGACAGAGATACAGTCAATTATCAGGAAAGGTATAGGCCTGATGATCAAGGAAATGAGTTGAAACATATTTGATTTAAATGGATTCTTTAAAGAAAAAGATCGACAAGCTCAAACCGCATTTCAGCAAAGGAGGCAGGTTTGAGAAATTCCGGTCGGTATTCGAAGGTCTCGAGACTTTTATTTTTGTTCCGGATAAGGTAACGGCGTCGGGTTCACATGTGCGTGATCCCCTGGACCTGAAAAGAGCAATGACGATTGTGATCATTGCCATGATCCCGGCATTCCTTTTTGGCGCTTACAACACCGGGCTGCAGCATTTCAGATCAATAGGGATCGAGACCGGCATCTGGCAGAACTTCTGGTTTGGTTTTGTGAAGATACTTCCCCTGGTGATCGTCAGTTATGTGGTGGGGCTTGGAATCGAGTTTGTTGCGGCGCAGATCAGGGGGCATGAGATAAATGAGGGGTACCTGGTAACCGGCTTGCTCATTCCACTGATTATGCCTGTCGATGTTCCTCTGTGGATGCTGGCTATATCAGTTGCGTTTGCCGTAATACTCGGCAAGGAAGTTTTTGGCGGTACCGGAATGAACATCTTTAATCCGGCTCTGCTGGCAAGGGCATTCCTTTTCTTCAGCTACCCGGCATGGATGACGGGTGACAAAGTCTGGACAGAAGGTCTTGTTAAAGGCGCCAATGTAATAGATGGCTATTCAGGTGCCACACCGCTGGGGCTTCTTGCAACCGGCGAACCCGTTTCAAAGCTGCCTTCGTTCACTGACATGCTTATAGGAACGACTCCGGGATCTATCGGAGAGACATCCGAGATTGCGATCCTTATTGGCGCAGCTATACTTATTATCACCGGCATTGGCAGCTGGAAGATCATTACGAGTGTTTTTCTTGGCGGTGCCGTAATGGGCATTTTATTGAACCTTATGGGAGCGAATGAATACATGCGATTGCCCTTTTACTATCATTTTGTGATGGGCGGCTTCACTTTTGGAGCGGTATACATGGCCACAGATCCCGTAACGGCATCCCAGACTGAGAAAGGAAAATGGATATTCGGTTTCCTTGTGGGGCTTCTGTCGATACTTTTCCGGGTGATGAACCCGGCATATCCCGAAGGCGTGATGCTGGCAATACTGCTCATGAACCTGTTCGCACCCCTGATCGATTATTTCGTCATCCAGTCTGCCGTGAAAAGAAAAATGAAGAGGATCAAAGCACGCACTTAAATCAAATAATTGAGATCATGAGAGAATTTTCGCATAAATATATTTTCCTCTTTTCAGTTGTTATGGTGGTCGTTGTCGCTGTCTTCCTTTCACTTGCGGCAACACTCCTTCAGCCCAGGCAGCAAAAAAACCTCGAGGTTGAGAAGAAGAAAAGCATGCTCGAATCAATCGGAATTTCCTCGACGCCTGAAACCACAGAAAGCCTTTATGACAAGTACATCGGTCAGAGCTTTGTGCTGAACAGCAGTGGAGAGGAAGTTGCCGGTGTGAATGCCTTTACAGTGGACCTCAGGGAAGAACAGAAGAAACCCCTGGATCAACAGAACCTGCCGGTTTTCAGGGCTGAGCCGGACGACGGCGAAAAAGTGATTATCATTCCTGTTCAGGGAAAAGGGCTGTGGGGTCCTATATGGGGCTATGTATCGCTGAAATCGGACATGAACACCATCTACGGTGTCACCTTCGACCACAAGGGAGAAACTCCGGGACTCGGCGCTGAGATCAACACCACTCCTTTCGAAAGCATGTTTAAGGGAAAGAAGATCTTCGAAGAGGGCAAATTTGTATCCATAGGCGTTCTGAAGGGCGGTGCAAGGCGTGATGATCCCCATAATGTCGATGCTATCTCAGGAGGCACGATAACAAGCAAAGGTTTGCAAAAAATGCTCCTCGACGGTATCGGCAAGTACTCTGAATATTTATTGAAGAATAAAAGCTGACAACTAATATGAATAACTGGAAACTTCTGACAAATCCAATAGGCCGTGATAATCCGATCACGGTGCAGGTGCTTGGCATCTGCTCCGCGCTGGCTGTCACGGTCAAGCTCAAGCCGGCTATTGTGATGGCTTTGGCTGTCATAATAGTCGTTGCATTTTCAAACCTGGTAATTGCAGCGATGAGGAAATTCATTCCGGACAAGATCAGGATCATTGTGCAGCTTGTCGTTGCGGCCGCAATGGTCATAATAGTCGACCAGGTCCTGAAGGCGTACGCCTTTGATGTAAGCAAGCAGCTTTCTGTTTTCGTCGGGCTGATAATCACCAACTGCATACTGATGGGCCGTCTCGAGGCTTTTGCCATGGGCAACAAACCCTGGCCATCATTTGTGGATGGAATCGGCAACGGTACGGGTTATGGACTGATACTTGTGATCGTAGCCTTTTTCCGTGAATTGCTTGGATCGGGAACTTTGTTTGGCTACCCCGTACTGGCTAAAGCAGGAGTTTACTCGACCGGTTATGCAAACAACGGCATGATGATTCTGCCCCCGATGGCTCTTATCGTAGTCGGGCTCATCATCTGGGTCCAGAGGAGCAGAAACAGGGCTTTAATCGAGAAAAAATGACCTTATGGAAAACCTGCTGAATATTTTTATCAAATCCATCTTTATCGAGAACATGGTCTTTGCCTTCTTCCTGGGAATGTGCTCATTCCTTGCAGTGTCGAAGACGGTAAAGACATCTATAGGTCTCGGTGTTGCTGTGATCTTTGTACTCGCCATCACAACACCGGTAAATTACCTTTTCGAGAACTATGTCCTTAAAAAAGGTGCATTGAGCTGGCTGGGCGAGGGCTTTGCAGATGTGGACCTCAGCTTTTTGTCGTTCATTGTTTTCATTGCTGTAATCGCAGCCATTGTCCAGCTTGTAGAGATGGTCATTGAGAAGTACAGCCCGCCGCTGTATAACTCACTTGGAATATTTCTTCCACTGATAGCAGTAAACTGCGCTATTCTCGGAGGATCTCTTTTTATGCAGGAACGTGAATACGAAACGCTGGCCGAAGCAGCAGTCTTCGGCCTTGGCTCGGGTGTGGGGTGGATGATTGCTATAATCGGAATAGCAGCAATAAGGGAGAAGATGAGATACAGCAATGTGCCTGATCCCCTTAAAGGATTGGGTATCACATTCATCCTTACCGGGCTCATGGCAATAGCATTTATGGGATTTATGGGTATTACAATTTAACTGCGTGCGACATGCTTTTGGCTATTACAACCGGACAAACAATCTTTTACAGCCTTGTGGTTTTTCTGATAATAATACTTATGCTGGTCAGCATCCTTATGATCGCAAAGGAAAAGCTTTCACCCAAAGGCAAGGTCAAAGTATTGATCAATGACAGGGAAATGAGTGTGTCACCCGGATCGAATCTTCTCTCGACACTTTCCACGAATGGGGTTTTTCTCCCTTCGGCCTGCGGGGGTGGGGGAACCTGCGGAATGTGTAAATGCCAGGTTGTTGAAGGAGGCGGTTCCATACTGCCGACCGAAACAGGGTTCTTTACGAGGAAGGAGCAGCAGACCAACTGGAGGCTGGGCTGCCAGGTAAAGATCAGGGAAGACATCATGGTGAAGGTGCCGGAATCTGTACTGGGAATTAAAAAATATGAATGCGAAGTTGTATCAAACCGGAATGTCGCAACTTTCATAAAGGAGTTTGTGGTGAAGCTTCCTGAAGGTGTTGACTTTAACTTTGAACCGGGAGGTTATATACAGATCGATGTGCCGAAATATGAGGTAAGCTTCAGGGATTTCAGCATCGAAGAGGAGTTCAGGGGGGACTGGGATAAATTCAGGATGTGGGATCTGAACGTGAAGAACCAGGAAGAATCTTTCAGGGCTTACTCGATGGCTAATTATCCGGCCGAGAAAAACCTGATTAAGCTGAATATCAGGATTGCAACCCCGCCGTGGGATAAGATGAAGAACACATTTATGAATGTAACTCCTGGGATATGCTCGAGCTTTATTTTCTCCAGGAAGCCCGGCGATAAAGTGACATTATCAGGTCCTTATGGTGAATTCCATATAAAGAATACCACAAGCGAAATGGTGTATATCGGTGGCGGTGCAGGAATGGCCCCCTTACGCTCCCACATCTTCCATCTTTTCAACACGCTTAAGACAAACCGGAAAGTTTCTTACTGGTACGGGGCAAGGTCGATGAGAGAGGTGTTTTATGAAGACGAGTTCAGGGAAATAGAAAAGATCTTTCCGAATTTCACCTTCAACCTTGCGCTTTCAGAACCGCTTCCCGAAGATAACTGGACAGGGCTGAAAGGATTCATTCACCAGGTTCTGCTTGATAATTATCTTTCAGGTCACGAAGTGCCTGAGGACATTGAATATTACTTCTGCGGCCCTCCCCAGATGAACGGCGCAGTGATAAAAATGCTCGACAGCCTCGGAGTGCCCAAGGAAAATATCTCTTTTGACGATTTCGGAATTTGAGCACGATGGCATCCCAGAGATAATCACTCACATATAAAAATCTTAATTTGAGGCTTATGGGGGACTGAGGGAGGGGGTGAGTTCGTGTAAATAACTAAAGGGCTGCTTGGGGGGCAGCCCTTCCAGTTAAAATAAAGGGGATTGTTAAAAGATCCGGATTATAAAATCTTTGGGGAGGATCTTTGATACAAAAGTATTCATTATAAACAAGATAAAACTTTTATTTTGGCCAGTTGAAGCCATATGTTGATAAACGTGTAAATATCTTTGGGGAATTAAATATTTGTACCTTTGAAAATAAATGATTCTATAAGAAAATGACCGGAAAAGTCTCTGGATACATACCTGTTTTAGCGCTTTCGTTTTTGCTTTCATGCACAAAGCTTCCGCCCAGGATCGAATCTTTCAACGGCTTTGCCCAGGGCACGACTTACAGTGTCGTTTACGATGACAACAGGAAGTTTGAACCATCGGAGCTCAGGGAGCAGGTTGAAAAAATCCTTCGTGACTTCGATATGTCGCTTTCGCTTTACAAGGATTCCTCAATTCTCTGCCGTGTAAACAGGAACGAGGATGTCAAAGTTGACACCTACTTCACTGAGTCATTTAAAAAATCACTTGATATTTACCGGATGACCGGCGGCGCTTTCGATATTACAGTGGGCCCTCTTGTAAGGGCATGGGGATTCGGTCCTGATGAACACAGGAATTTTACAGAAAGGAAACGCGACAGCCTGCTGCGTCTTGTCGGTATGGATAAAATCTCTCTCAGGGATGGAAAAGTAGTGAAAGCTGATACCGGTATCAAGCTTGATTTCAATGCAATCGCCCAGGGTTACTCTGTCGATGTGGTATGCGATTACCTGAAAAGCCGGGGGCTCAAAAACTATCTCGTTGAGATCGGGGGCGAAGTGCGGGCGGTAGGAAAGAAAGGAGATGAAAAGTGGAGAATCGGCATAGACAGGCCCGAAGAAAACAATTTTACGCCGGGAGAAGATCTTGAAGCCATAATAAGCATCTCGGATGAATCACTTGCCACTTCCGGAAATTACCGGAAATTCTATGTCGAGAATGGTATAAAATATTCACACACAATTAATCCCAAGACCGGCTATCCTGCAAAAAACAATTTACTAAGTGCAACCATTCTTGCTTCAGACTGCGGAACAGCTGACGGCATTGCAACAGCCTGCATGGTTATGGGTAAAGAAAATGCCGTGAATTTTATTAATGAGCATCCTGAATTCAGGGCATTTTTCGTTTATTCTGATGAAAAAGGCAATTTCAGGACGTGGTTGTCGCCGGAGCTTCAGAAAATGATAAGCGACATCCAGGATAATTAAAATACTCTCCTGCTGCACGACGCACAACCGGTGAAACCTTCAGCCGGTCTGCATCCTGTGTCGGTGTGCTCGGCGCATGTAATCCCCCTTTTCCTCATTTCCTCATTATTGCTGATATGTAGTTCGGGAAATTTTCCCCTGGGTCTCAGAAGCATCGTTATGCCGAACCCTGCTGCGGCTATGGCGAGGAAGATAATGCTCAGTATAAGTATCTTGATAAACATCATTATATCAGTTGATTATTGTCAATTACGTAATGTTCAGAGTTTCGGGGAAGCATTCATTTTCAATTACCTGTTTAAACAACCTTTGGAAATAATTGTTTATTCAGCGAGAACCTGAAACCTTTTTTTAACAAAATTAATAAACATGGCAGATACTACCAACCAGAAAAGTAATAACCAGGATACTATCCTTCTAAATGAAAATCTGATGAAGCAAACCACGAAACCTAAGGAAAGCAAGGATCAGCAGGCAGAAGTTCAGAACAAGAATCCCGAAAAAATGTTGAAAGACCTCAAGCTTGACAAGGCAACTGTTCTTGCCGACTTCAGGCTTGCAAACCTGAGCCGCTTTCTGAGCATTACGGGCAGGCGTGAGGTCTTAACAGGGAAAGCTAAATTCGGCATATTCGGCGATGGTAAGGAAATTATCCAGATCGCACTTGCAAAACAGTTCCGCGAAGGCGATTGGAGATCAGGATATTATCGCGACCAGACATGGATGATGGCAATGGGTCTTTACGATTCACTGGAATTTTTCCACCAGCTTTACGGCAATACCACAACAGACGTCATGCACGGAAGCGGAGGTCGCGTCTTCAATAATCATTTCTCCACACAAAATGTCAACCCGGATGGTTCGTGGCGGGACCTGACAAAGCAGAAGAACTCGTCATCCGATGTTTCTCCCACTGCATCCCAGATGCCTCGCCTTTTGGGTCTTGCATATGCTTCAAAGCTTTTCAGGGGAAATCCTGAATTGCACCAGTTCACTAATTTATCCAGGAAAGGTAATGAGGTGGCTTTCGGCTCAATAGGCGACGCAAGTACTTCTGAGGGCCATTTCTGGGAAACTATGAACGCTGCAGGTGTGCTGCAGGTGCCTCTTGCCGTTTCAGTTTATGATGACGGATACGGGATCTCGGTTCCGAAAAAATACCAAACGACAAAAGGAAGCATCTCTGAAATTATGAAAGGCTTCCAGGCAGAAAAGGATAAACCCGGAATATTCATCTATAAAGGAAAAGGCTGGGATTACCCCGGTCTCATAAAATTGTACGAGGAAGGAATTGCACAATGCCGTGAAAAACAGGTTCCAGTGCTGTTCCATATCGAAGAAGTAACACAGCCGCAGGGGCATTCAACCTCGGGATCTCACGAGAGATACAAAGGTGAAGAAAGGCTCAACTGGGAAACGGAATTCGATCCTATCAAAAAAATGAGAGAATGGATCGTCGAATCTGCAATTGCAACTGATGAAGAGCTCGATAAGCTCGTTACGGAAGCCGATGAGGAAACTAAGGAAGCAAGGCGCAAGGGTTGGGAAATGTTCCAGGAGCCGATAAGGGTGGAACGTGATGCACTTGTAAAGATCATCAATGACCGGACCTGCAGGTGCGCCGAGGAATGGAAGGAAAAATCAGTCGATGAATTCACTGAAGAGCTGAAAAAAGTACTTTCACCGATCAGGAAGGATAATTTCGTGACTGCAAGGAAGATCCTCAGGAATATATGCAAGTCATGCATCAAATCGGATAATTTGCGCGAAGCGCTGGAAGGATGGCTTGTAAGGAATTATGAAGACGCAGCAAGAAGCTATAATTCATTCCTGTACAATGAAACCCCTACATCGGTCCTGAAAGTTAAACCGATCCCCCCTGTATATTCGGAAAATTCACAGGAAGTTCCCGGAAGACAGATCCTAAAGGATAATTATGACAAGCTTTTTGCAAAATATCCGCTCCTGACCATTTTTGGTGAGGATGTCGGTCATATAGGCGGTGTAAACCAAACCCTGGAAGGCCTGCAGAAGAAATACGGCGAGATGAGGATAACTGATACGGGGATCAGGGAAGCAACAATTCTGGGTCAGGGTATAGGTCTTGCACTGAGAGGAATGAGGCCGATAGCAGAGATACAATATCTCGACTACCTCATGTATGCGCTTCAGCTCCTCAGCGACGACCTGGCAACCACTTATTACAGGACTGCAGGAAGAATGATGGCTCCGCTTATAGTAAGCACAAGGGGGCACCGTCTTGAGGGCATATGGCACTCCGGGTCACCTGTGAGCATGCTCATCAACTCGGTCAGGGGCGTATATGTCTGTTCGCCCCGTGACATGACCCGTGCCGCAGGCTTTTACAACACGCTGCTTGCCGGGAATGACCCTGCAATTGTTATCGAACCTCTGAATGGTTACAGGCTCAAGGAAAAGCTTCCCGATAACATCGGCGAGTTCAGGCTGCCACTCGGAATACCCGAGATACTTCATGAGGGCACGGATATAACCATTGTCACTTACGGATCGACGGTAAAGGTGGCAATTGAAGCTGTGAAGCAGCTCGAAGCGCATGGAATCTCGGTCGAGCTGATAGATGTTCAGACACTCGTGCCTTTCGATCTTCCAAAAGTGATAGTAAACTCAATACGAAAAACAAACAAGATTTTGTTCCTCGATGAGGATGTTCCGGGCGGAACGACAGCCTACATGATGCAGCAGGTGCTTGAAAAAGAAGGCGGATGGCAGCACCTCGATATCGCTCCGAAGACTCTTACTTCAAAGGATCACAGGCCGGCTTACACTACAGACGGTGATTACTTCTCAAAGCCGAATGCCGAGGATATATTCGATCTTATATATGAGATGATGCGGGAAGTCAACCCGAAGAAGTTCTTCAGCATGACTGACAGCAGGATAGCAAGGCTCTCGTGACTTCCTAGACTCCTATAATATTCAACAGTGCAAGTGCCGCTTCCCTGGGTCCGCTCGATTCGTACCCGGGGATGCCAAGCCTTGTACGCATCTGTCCGACAAATATGCTATTGCGGAAAAATGCTTCAAAATATTTACGGGCAATGACATCATGAACCTCTTTGTATTCCGTTGGCCCAAAGATATTTGCAAAATATGAATGAACGAGCCCGCTAGTGGTTGTTGTTCCCTTGCTCATTACCGCACCTTCGCTGAATATATCGAGTGCCCAGTCGGGAGAGGTGAATTTTTCAATCACCGGGTGTTCCCCATCGATCTCCTCGTAATTGTTTGCGTAAAGGATATAGTCGATTTTGTGACCCTGTGTCAGGGTTTCATATTTTGTAACAGGTATTACGATCCTGGCATTCACCTGGCTTGGATTCATTATGATAGACCTGTCCAGATGACCATAGGCATAACCTGGCTGCAGATCGTCAAGTCTCAGGAAAGCTCCTATCTCAGTGCCATAACCAATAGCGTTTCCCTCTTCATCGAGATCGATCGATCCCATGTCGTCGGCAATGATCGTAAGCTGACGGATCTGTTTCTCCGCAAGAACACGGAAGGCTTCGAGCGTTTCGGACTTGCCTGCTCCCGTGTCGCCCATCATCAGTATGGTTGCCTCTTTGTCACCCTGGAGCATGATCCTTACCATTGCACCGTGGAATGGCATCTTGCCTCCCTGCATAATAATTGAGTTATGCAGAGTCAGCATCATCTTTTTAAGGTATCCGAAATATCCGAATTCAGGCCTGTTTGGTACCGCACCTACAAAAATTTTGTTCTCTGAGTCATCGCAGAAAACGGTTGAGTACTTAGCCAGTCCGTCAACTGCATTGCCGGGCACGCCGTAAAGGAATATCGCATCCGGCTGTCTTGTCAGATCTTCATCCTCGGCAAGTTTGAAGAGGTTACACAGAGCGAGGCCAAGATCAAAGAATTCCAGGTGAAAATACACCATTATAAGGAGCTTGCCCACCATTGCCGGATAGCAGATCCATTCCTTCGGATCGGGATTGACAAGGTCGACCGGGTTTTGCCCTATCTTCTTGAAATGGCCTGTCCTTTTATTCATCGGCTGCTGAATCACCAGCGGCGGATAAATAAGCATTTGCCTTATTACCGGGATACTATTGAGTTTTCTATACCTCTCATCTTTGAACGGCATTTCAACCGGAAGGGATATCACTGCAATTTCGGCACCGGCGGGAACCTGGCGGTATACAGAGGGATGACTTCCTGTGATATTTTCCTGTATATGCCGGTATACTGTACGGACCAGGTGGGTAAGTCGTTCAATCGTTTCGTTGAATGTGCGATAAGGTCTCTTGTCAAGGCGGTCATGCTCTGAATCGTTTATAATGAAGCGGTCAAAGTGACGCCAGTAGTCATATAATTCCTCGATGAAATCAGTGAGCATTCCGATATTTGAAAGGAAGACCTTCGAGCCTTCAGAAATATGAGGAACCACATGGCATTCATACCTGACAAGAAGGGCAAGAGTTTTTACAAATTCATCGACTGATGACTCTGTTGCCTCATTGTTGCCAAAAACTCCGAGAAGAGGGGAGTTCCTGGTCTTTAAATGCTCTACGAAATGATCAAGAACTATCCTGAATTGTTTACTTGAAAGCAACTCCTCGGATGTTTCACACATTCTCTCCCGGACATTCAGGACTGCTTTGTTCCCTACTATCCGTAAACTGTTCTTCTGCATTTAATAATTTTGGGAATTAACGCAAAAATATGACATATTTTAATTGAAGATGAGTATTTACTTAATTATTTTTGTATATTATTAATCACGCACTTAAAGACTTCAATACATATGCAACCAGAAATGGATTTGTTCGCTATATTACCCGAAGACAAGCTTCCGGAGAAAGGTAAAATACTGATTTCGGAGCCTTTTCTTCCTGATACATTTTTTAACCGAAGCATTGTTTACCTTACCGATCATTCACCTGAAGGGTCGGTCGGCTTCATCCTTAATAAAAAAATAGATCTGAAAATCAGCTCGGCTATCATGGGTTTTGAAGGATGGGATGAAGACCTTAATATGGGAGGTCCGGTTGCTCCTGATACTATACATTACCTGCATAACCTTGGCTTCATTGTTCCCAAAAGTGTCCAGATTGAGGAAAATGTTTACTGGGGAGGCGATATCGACAGCATAAGAGGCCTTATTAAAACAGGTCAGGTGAAGCAGAACCAGATCAGGTTTTTTCTTGGCTATTCAGGATGGTCCGCAGGTCAGCTCGAAAGGGAGCTGAAAGAGAATTCCTGGGTAATTGCCAAGGTCCATCCCGAGATAATCATGAACAACAGGGGGGAAGACACCTGGAAAAGAATACTCCGCACGCTTAAAAATAAATACAGGCGCTGGGCCGACTTCCCCGATTCTCCGGAGATGAATTGAATATTCACTAACTCACCCCCAACCCCCTCTCTGCAAAGCAAAGAGGGGGCTTGTTTTTCAGTTCGCCTTAGTTTGATCAAGTTCCATGGACACCCCCTCTCTAACGCTTTAGAGAGGGGGCCGGGGGGTGAGTTCGTGCTATATATGCAATATCTTATAAACCATCTCCCTGAGCAGCTCTCCTTCTTCAGTTCCCGGGTCGTCGAACCCTTTTGATCTTGCATCATAGGTCCTTAGCAGGCTGATGATGTAAATCACTCTGGCAGCATTGTACAACCTGGCTGATGCCTCATAATCCTTTACGAAGAAGGGATGGATTTTCAGGGCGGAAGCAATCGTGTCCTTCGATTTATCCTTCAGGTAATGATAGGTGAGCAGCTTGCTGAAGAAACTGAAGAGAGATGCGATGGTGAGGATAATCGGATTGTCTTTGGGATTATCGGCAAAATAGCGGACTATCATGTTTGCCCTGTAAATATTTCTTTCGCCAATGGCCTTTTGCAGCTCAAAGTTGTTGTAATCCTTGCTTATACCAATGTTTTTCTCGATCAGATCAGTCGTTATCACCGGTTTTCCCTGGGGAAGGGTTATTATAAGCTTCTCAAGCTCATTCGCGATTTTATGAAGGTCGGCTCCAAGGTATTCTGTGAGCATTGCACTTGCGGATGGATCGGTCCGGATGCCCTTTGCCATAAGATACCGTTCTATCCAGCCGGGGACCTGGTAATCCCTTATCTTCGGCGATTCGAAATAAACACCATTCGATTCGAGGAGTTTCACCAGCTTTGTCCTTTTATCAAGGCTTTTGTATTTGTAGTTAATTACCAGGATGGTAGAGGTCAAAGGCTTCTCGAGGTAGACTGCAAGATCTTCGATTTTCTTAAGTGACTGCGCTTCCTTTACAATTACAACCTGGTGGCTCGACATCATCGGGAACCTCCTTGAGGTGTCTATAATTGCAGGTACATTGGTGTCCTCGCCATAAATGATCATCTGGTTGAAGGCCTTTTCAGCTTCGGGAAGTACATTTTTTTCAATATAATCAGTGATTAGGTCGATATAATACGGTTCTTCACCTGCAAGGAAGTACACCGGCTTGTAGTTGCGGTTCTTCAGCTCCGCCATCACAACTTCGAAAACAGCTGGCATGATCAGAATTTAAGATGTTTTACCGATACGCCGTTCTTCTTTATCTCCCTCAGGGCTTCTACTCCGATTTTTAAATGGATTTCGACGTAATCCTCCGTCACTTTGACATCACTGGCCTCCGTTTTTATACCTGTCGAGATCATCGGCTGGTCAGAGACCAGCAACAGTGCGCCGGTGGGAATCTCATTTGCGAAACCGACAGTGAAGATAGTTGCCGTTTCCATGTCGATTGCCATTGCACGGGTCTTTATCAGGTATTTTTTAAACCTGTCGTCATATTCCCATACCCTTCTGTTTGTGGTGTAAACAGTTCCTGTCCAGTATTCTCTCTTGAACCTGGTTATTGTTGATGAAATTGCGCTCTGGAGCATGAACGCGGGAAGAGCAGGAACTTCTGCGGGCAGGTAGTCATCGGAAGTACCGTCACTCCTTATTGCTGCAATGGGAAGTATGAGATCGCCGAGTATGTTCTTCTTTTTGAGGCCGCCGCATTTGCCGAGGAACAATACGGCCTTAGGGCTTATCGCGCTCAGAAGATCCATGATCGTGGCTGCATTGGGGCTGCCCATGCCGAAATTGATTATCGTTATCCCGTCCGCTGTCGCGCTTGGCATATTTTTGTCCCTGCCTTCGACGGTTACATTATTCCACTTTGCGAAAAGCTCGACATAATAGTTGTAATTTGTAAGAAGGAAGTATTCCCCGAATGAGTCAAGCTTCTTTCCTGTATACCTGGGCAGCCAGTTGTTAACTATTTCCTCTTTGGTCTTCATTTCAAATAACTAATTATCTCATATATTTGGAACAGCCATTAATTTTGACTGACCGGGAAAATGCTGTCCGGTAAAAATACAAAACAAAGTTGAAACAGCTAAATCTGCCTCCCTATACCTTCAAAATTACAGGGACCGAAGGAAACGAGATGATACTGGATCCCATCCGCCGGAAGTATGTCAGGCTGACTCCGGAGGAATGGGTCAGGCAGAATTTTGTCCGTTACCTTGTATCAGAAGGCAAATACCCTCCGGGGCTGCTTGGTATTGAAGTTAATTTTATCCTTAATAAGCTAAGGAGGAGGGTCGACATACTGGTGCATAACCGCTTCGGCAAACCTGTGATGATTGTCGAATGCAAGGAGCCCGGGGTGAAAATTGATGATAAGGTTTTTGAGCAGATTGTCACTTATAATTTAGGTCTTAAAGTGCCCTTTATTGTTGTTACAAACGGGCTTGTCCATTATGCCTGCAGGGTAAAAACGGATGAAACAGGGTATGATTTCCTGAATGTCATACCCCTGTATGAAGAACTTAATTCTGAACCGGAATGATCGATGTTACGTGTGCGGTGATCAGGAATGAAGACAATGAGATCCTTATTGTGCAGAGAGGCGAGAAATCGGATCATCCGTATAAATGGGAATTTCCCGGGGGAAAGATATCAGCCGGTGAAAGTGCGGAGGATTGCATTATCCGCGAGATCGATGAAGAGCTTTCATTGGAGATTGTAATCTGTCACAGGCTGAAGGATGTCGAATATGATTACGGCAAAAAACAGATAAGGCTCATCCCTTATGTATGCGATACCCTGGATGACCTTCCTTTCCTGGCCGAGCATATCGCATATAAATGGGTAAATGCGGAAAAGCTTCTTTCCTTTGATTATTCCGAAGCAGATGTATTTGTTGCAGAGGATTACCTCCGCCATATAAATCCGGGGAAAGCCGGTGGTAATTCAAACATTGATCTGCCGTCTTCAGAAATCAGTGACGATGAAATTCAGCAGATGGTGGTGCGGATGGTAAGCATGAAAGAGGCTGGATGGATAGCAGTTTCTGCAGTTGACAATCCGGCAATGCTGAACAAGCTTCTCGAATTTTCTTTTTCAAAAGACAAAAAGCTGGCATTCAGGTCATCGTGGGTTCTGACCAAAGCCGGCGACCGTGCCCCCGGTATATTCAATCCTTTTCTGCCCCGGATAATTGAATCCTTATCAACGCTTGAAAATGAGAGTGCTGTCCGTTCATTCCTCCGGATACTCTCGTTCACCGATCCTGTGGTCCTTGACAAAAAACACCAGGGACTGCTTGCAGATTTCTGTTTTAAGCAGCTGAATTCCGGGTTTTCAGCGATTGCAATAAAGGCTTATTCGATGGAAATCCTTTACAGGCTGACGATCATCTACCCTGAGCTTGCTACCGAGCTGGCATTGTCGGTAAAAAGTGTGATGGAAATCGATTCCGCGGGGATACGGTCGAAGGCGAAATCGATTCTTAATAAGCTATCTAAATAGAACTTCATGCTTCATCCCTTAATTGCCCTCTAAATCTCCCCAAATGGGGAGACTTTAGTTCAATCACACCTCCAGTATAAACACCGGCACATCGAAGCCTGCCTTCTGCAGTATGGGCCAGGCCACATTATAAACTTTGATGCCGTTGTGAGTTGCACCCTGGTGAAAACCTTTATGGGCATGACCATGGAACACGGCTGCAATTTCTGTCCTTGTGAGAGGCTCCTCGAGCCTTGAGCAGCCCAGGAAGGGGTATACTTCTTCAGGCTCACCCACCACTGTGCTTTTAATGGGTGCATAGTGCATCAGCACGATTTTCTTCTTATCTTCATGTTCTTCATCCAGGCGTTTCAGGGCCCTGTCGAGACTCAGAGCTTCATTCACGGCTTCCTTCACAAAATCCTTCATTGCCTCTTCACCGAAAAGGCTGAGCATGTGATTGTCAAATCCTCCACCAAATCCCTTTACTCCTGCAATACCCACATTCCCAAGTACAACAAACTCTCCTTCAAGAACATGCACATTCTCATTCTGAATCACATGACGGATCATTTTCTGGCGTCCTTTTTCGTGATCGTGGTTCCCAAGAACAACCACCACCGGTATGTTGCAGCTTTTCAACTCTTCAGAAAGAACCTGTGCCTCAACTTCATCACCCGTATAGGTCAGGTCACCCCCGATAAGGAAAACATCTGCCCTTTTTGATATTTCCCTGAAATAATCGGTCCATACGCCTTTGTCAGTCACCTTAACATGGATGTCAGCGACCGCTGCTATCCTTGTTTTTTTCTTTTCGTCTGCCATAATCTCGTCTTCTTGTCAACTCCTTTTAACCCACCTCTGCACCCTGCCATCACACAGTCCTCATGGTCATCACCCTGTAGTTCCACTCCTTAATGTCTGTGCCATATTGGGTCTGGTCGATGATCGGGCCCCTGCAGACTCTTTCGACAGAGGAGGGAAGATCATATTGTTCCTTTGCACGTTCGATAAGCTCGTCAAAGAGCCACCTCGGTATAATATCCTGGTAATCTGACGGGTATATGAACTGGAACATGATCAGCTGGGAGAGTAAAAGATGCCAGTGCTGGTCAAGATGATTCCTGAGCCTTTTCCAATCCATGTTTTTCCCTTGTTTGAGCATCAGGTGATTGACATCTGACCCGTCGAACCTCTCGCGGTTTTGCACATACATCTTTGCCCAGATAAGCTCCTCCGGCGGGATCAGCAGCACCTTTATACCTTTGAAGTCCGACTTGGTTGCATTCTGATACCAGGAATCATCGACCCTGACAATGTTATTGACAGTGTCGAAAATGATGTCAATGTAATACTCGCCACTGAAAATCTTCCCAAGCCATCTTGCATCCGAGAGCTCTGTACGATACCCTTTATCGCTGAAAAATTTCATGATCTTCGGGTATTCGGATGCCTTGCAGAAAACATCGAGATCCTTTGTATCGCGGAATATTCCCGTATAATGAAAGAAAGCAAAGGCACCGCCAAGCATGTAGCTGGCGCCTGTTTCATTCAGCATTTCCAGCGCTTCCTTATAAAAGGCGTGTGCTTCAATTACCTGTTCCTCAGTGAGCATATTCATTTTCTTAATTTTTTTCATTATTACCATACACAGCTACACTCCACGGCATAACTTCCACTTTATCGTTTGCATTTATTCTTTCAGGAATATGGTTTCCGTCATTGCCTGATCCCCATCGGCCTTCACCCGAGTAAAGCAATCTTTTCCACGATGAAGAATGTGAGGGAATGTTGAAAAACATGTTTTTTTCTGAAAAGTTTAAAAAGCATGCGAGGTATACCTTTTCATCCCTGCTCCATCGCAGCAAAGTCAATCCACCGGTTTTCTCAACATACACGAACAATCCGTTCTTATCGGTGTTTCCCAGTGCCGTGCTGTTTTTCCTCAGTTTAATAAGTTCAGAGGTCCATTCCAGCATCAATGCATATTTGCCCTTGTTCCTTTTTGACCAGTCGGGCTTTGAATCGTTGTAAGTGGAAACATCCTGGACATCAGGCGGCTCAGTATCCCATTTATAATTTTCAAATTCTTTTTTCCTGCCTTCCCTCACTGACATTACCAGATCCTTGTCGGTATGGCTTATGAAATAATAGAAAGGATTATCCTCGCCATACTCTTCCCCCATGAAGAGCATCGGGATATAAGGTGAAAGCAGTAGTGCAGCAGTTGCCAGCTTTTGCCTGTCGTCACCCACCAGGGCTGAAAGCCTTTCTCCCCTCACCCTGTTGCCTATCTGGTCATGGTTCTGGTTGAAAACCACAAACCTTTCACCAGGAATACCGGCTGAAGATGCGCCATGTCTCCGTTTTCTGAACCTGACAAATTCCCCGCTGTGCACAAAACCATCCTTATATGCTTTTGCCAGCTGTTCAACACGGCCAAAATCCTCATAGCGATCCTGCCCTTCAGGATGGATCAGTACATAGAGAGCATGATGGAAATCATCGAGCCATTGTGCATCAAAGCCGTACCCTCCTGTTTCAGGTGTCTTTGTTATTTTAGGACTGTTGTAATCACATTCTGCTATCCTGTAAAATTTGTGTCCATGTACCTGTTCTGTTATTTCGACCTTTTGATTTACAAGCTCCCAGAAATGGATTGCACTGTCATCAAACATCATGTGGATGGCATCAATCCTTATGCCATCCATATGATAGTTTTCAGCCCAGTGAACAGGATTTTCTGAAAAGTACTCACGCACGCCCTCGCTCCATGCTTCGTCAAAGTTGACTGCATCGCCCCATGGCACCCGGTACTTGCCTGTAAAATAAGGGGCATATGCCCCAAAATAATTGCCTTCAGGGCCCAGATGGTTATATACTACATCGAGAAATATTACCATTCCCCTGCAATGGCAGGCATCCACAAGTTTTTTCAGGCCGGGAGGTCCTCCGTATGAATTCTGAACAGCATAGGGAAAGACCCCGTCGTAGCCCCAGTTCCTCGATCCGGGAAACTGCGATACCGGCATCAGCTCTATGGCGTTGATCCCGATTGACTTCAGATCATCGAGACGGGGGATAATTGCTTCAAAAGTGCCATCAGGTGTAAAGGTGCCGGTGTGGATTTCATATATGATGAGGTCCTTGAACGGAATGCCTTTCCTGTTGTCATCATTCCAGATATATTCCGAATGGTCAACAACCTGTGAAGGGCCGTGTACGCCTTCGGGCTGGTAATGAGATGCAGGATCGGGAAGATCGTTTTCGCCGTCTGGTCTGAAAAAATACCTGCAGCCATTCCGTACATTCTGAACTGTAACGGAAAAAATGCCCTCATCATCTTTGATCATATTGTACTCCTTGTCGGAAGGATGGACGATGTGCAGCAGCATTCCGTCCTTTTCCGGAGCCCATACTGAAAAAGTGCATGCTCCTTCCTTTGATATGTGAGCCCCTTGTTTTTTCATATCGATGAGGACAGTCTTATAACTACTCCCTGGTCCCCTCCGAGGTTGATCTCATCAGAAACTTCCATTCCCTCCAGCTCAGGTGAGGTGGCAATTTCAATAACACCCCGGACAGGCCCTTTGCCGGACGGGAAGTAGCATGGCCTGTGGCTCAGGTTAAGAATGATGAGAAAAGCCGGTTGTCCCTCCATCCTCCTGTAGTATGCAATCATCTGGTTATCTGAATGCAGAGGCTTATAATCCCCGGCCATCAGGCATAATTCCTTTTGCCGAAGCTGGATCATTTTTTTATAGAATGAAAGCATCGAATAGGCATCATTTTTTTCACTGGCAACATTCAGGCGGTGGAAACGACTGTCCATCGGAAGCCAGGGGCGGGCATCGGAAAAACCTGCATTTATCCCGTTATCCCATTGCATTGGTGTCCTCGACGGATCGCGGCTCAGGTTTTTCCCGGGCATGTTCTTCCCCTGGGGATCCTTTATCTGGTTCCATGGTATGGGAAGATCCCGCATCTCTATCTCATCGCCGTAATACATTGTAGGAGTGCCTCTTAGTGTAAGGAGAAGCATTGCCGCTATTTTCGACTGGTGTATGCCGACACGGCTTGTTATGCGAGGCTGATCGTGATTGCCGATGACCCAGTTTGGCCAGGCATTATCAGGTAAGGCGCTCTCGTATTCATCGATGGCAGTGGCGATTTTCCGGGGCTCCCATGGTATCGAGATCAGCATGAAATTGAATGGCAGCTGGGCGCCATTGCCCGCTGTGCCGTAATACGTAACCAGCTTATGAATGGGAAGGTAAATTTCTCCTATCATCAGACGATCTTCATATTCATTCAGTACTGCCCTCATTTCATGAACTATCTCATGTACCTCAGGCTGATCAGTAGAATATATGGGCAACAGCTGGTCGTAAGTGCTGTGATGCTCCTCGTAATAAGGATTTTTCGGGTTATCCCTCAGCTGCTTATCCTTTATCAGATGCCAGAGAACATCTATCCTGAAACCATCGATCCCCTTTGAAAGCCAGAACCGCATTATGTTGTACATTGCTTCCCTCACTTCCCGGTTTCGCCAGTTAAGATCGGGCTGTTCCTTTAAAAAAGCATGATAGTAATACTGCCCGGTGTTTTCATCCCATTCCCATGCACTCCCCCCGAAAACACTAAGCCAGTTGTTCGGAGGATCTCCGTTCGGCAGCGCATCATACCACATATACCAGTCACGCTTTGGATTATTCTTCGATGATCTCGATTCCTTAAACCATGAATGCTGATCCGATGTGTGGTTCGGGACAAAATCCATCAGAAGCTTCAGGTTCCTGGCATGAGTCTCCTTCAGGAGGAGATCGAAATCTTCAAGTGTCCCGAAAAGAGGGTCAATATTGGTATAATCACTGATATCATAACCAAAATCAGCCATCGGCGAAGGATAGACCGGCGAGAGCCAGACAGCCTTTACACCAAGCCATTTCAAGTAATCGAGCCTCCTGATTATGCCTTTCAGGTCGCCGACGCCGTCAGAATTGCTGTCCTGGAATGATCGAGGGTAGACCTGGTAGATAATACCCCTCTGCCACCAGCGGTAGTCCATAATGATTGTTTTTCAAATTATGAACAATAAAAAAGGGAGGAATGTTTGAGATTTCGTAACCCAGAGTTTAAAACCAGAGTAACACTGTTTTTATAGTTGTATTTCCGTGCAACTCCGTTTAAAACTCCGTGTGACTCAGTGGTTAAAATTATTAATTTTGCAGCTTAATATTCGAAAAATGAGGATAGTGGATACAAGAGGGCAGCTTTGTCCCGCGCCTATTATTGCGGCAAAGAGAATGCTGAGACTGGTGCAGGAAGGAGAAACTTTTCAGGTACTTACAGATAATAAAACATCCTACAGTAATTTAATCCGGTTCCTAAAGGATAATAAAGCTGAGATCTTTTCGGAAGAAGCAGGCAATGAATGGAAGATAACTGTTAAGAAAAACAACAGTTTAATGCCTGATGTGAAACCTGAAGATTACTGCGCTACCGAAGTGGCACACTTCGAAAAGGGTGACTTTATTGTCGTTATCTCATCAGACAGGATGGGCGATGGTGATGACGATCTCGGCCACCTTCTCATGGGCAACTTCATAAAAGCGCTGAAGGATATCGATAAGCTTCCACAGAAAATAATTTTCTATAATAAAGGTGTTACGCTGGCAAAAATTGATTCTGCCTATGCTGATATTTTGAAAGGCCTGGAAAAAATGGGTGTTGAGATCATCCTTTGTTCGACCTGTGTGGACCATTATAGGCTTCAAAAAAAGATTGCTGCAGGGACACTCAGCAATATGTTCACAATCGCCGAAATAATGTCATCGGCATCAAGAATAATTAAACCCTGAGCGATGAAAATTGACCTGCTCAGTATGGCCGGAAACGGCGGTTGTTCAAGCAAAATCCCCGCAAAACAGCTCGAGGAAATCCTTCAATTCCTGCCAGTCACTGACGATCCTGATATACTTGTCGGGATCGAAACGCATGATGATGCCGGCGTTTACAGGATAAACGACGGGCTTGCACTGGTTCTGACGACAGATTTTTTCCCGCCGGTGTGCAGCGATCCCTACGATTTCGGCCAGATTTCTGCAGCCAATTCCATCAGCGATATTTATGCAATGGGAGCGGACCCGGTACTTGCAATGAACATCATGATGTTCCCGTCTTCAAAGCTGCCGATGGAAGCATACTCGGCAATTCTCAAAGGAGGTTATGATAAGGCAGCAGAAGCAGGCGTAAGGATAATCGGCGGTCATACCATCGATGATTTCCCTCCGAAATATGGCCTTGCAGTGACAGGCTTTGTTCATCCTGGCAGGATTATGACGAATGCAAATGCCAGGGAAGGAGACATTTTGATTTTAACGAAACCGCTTGGAACAGGTATTATTTCGGCCGGGGCAAGAACCGGACTTGCATCTGAAGCTGATTTGACAGCTGCTGTAGAAAACATGAAAACACTGAATAAAAATGCCGCGGCAATTATGAAAAAGCATGGTTTAAGGGCAGCAACGGACATTACAGGTTTCGGGCTGGCCGGACATGCTCTGAAAATGGCCCGCGCAAGCGGTGTGACCATCAGCCTGGAAATGGGCAAGGTGCCTTTATTGGGTGGAACTTACGGCCTGACAGACGATGGCTGTATACCCGGAGCCTCATTCCGCAATCTTGAATATGCCGAAGAATTCACATCTTTCTCCGATGCTCTCGATTATAATCTGAAAATGATCGCTTTCGATGCACAGACTTCCGGCGGACTGCTGATGTGCGTACCGCATGATATTGCTGAAAAGGTACTTGACGATCTTCAATCTTCAGATGTTAACGCTTCAGCAATAATAGGCAGTGTATTAAAACAGAGCGATAAGCTGGTCAAGATTTCAAATTGATATATATCAATATATAAATTGATTAATGTCACTTTCATCATTCTCTGTGCCTTCTCTGTGGCCCTCTGTGTAACTTTTCTTTAATCGAAATCCGCCTCGAACTTTTGCGCATCCTTTGCCCTGAAACACATCCTGATCTGTTCCTCCGTGTTTCTCTCAGTTGAGAGTTCCGGCAGGTTATCCAGGCTGAAAAAATCGGCTCCGTGTGTTTCGGTATTTTCCCTGAAGCTCCAGTCCAGGAGGTCGCACTGTACGAAGATCTTGTATATTGAATAAGGATAGACGAAATCATTGTGCCTGTTGGCAGTATGGATGGCTATGATCCTTGCAGGCTTTACAACTGCACCTGCTTCCTCGAGACATTCCCTTATGGCAGACTCGCTCACCGAAGTGTTGACGTCGGCCCAGCCTCCCGGAAGCGACCATCTGCCATCGATCTTTTCCCGGGCCATCAGGATCATGTCACCCCTGAAGACCGCTGACCTGACATCTGTTTTAGGGGTCTGGTATCCTGTCTCGCCTGTGAAAAGGTCTTTCAGCCTTTCATAAGACACATTTGTATATTCATGCATAATTTCAGTGGCCAGCTGCCTCAGGCGGGTATACCGGTCAAGGTCGTAAGGGTTTTCGCTGAAGGTTAATCCGGATTGTGCCAGAGCCTGCATTTCTGATGCCCATTCCAGCCATTTTGTTTTCATAGAGGGAGTTTTACATTAAACGCAGCGGTAAAAAAAGGTTCACCGCGGACAAATTAATTTATAAATTGCGTCGTTCATCCTTTCACAATGATAGCAAAAAGATATTTTTTTTACACAGTATTCCTTACATGCTTCGCAACCGTTCTTACGGGCCAGGTGTATGATAATCCCGCAGTGGGACTGAAAAGTGTTCAAACAATGGAGGTCTTGAAGGTCGAAGCATCTCCTGACAGGACTGTCCTGTACCTGTCTGTTGAAAACAGGATAAAGGGCGGGACATTCTGTGCCGACAGGAATATTTACGTAATCTGTCCCGACGGAACTAAGCTGAAGCTGCAAAAAGCTATGGGGATACCCCAATGTCCTGATACTTATCGGTTCAGAAAGGAAGGTGAGATTCTTGAATTCAGCCTCGTATTTCCTGCCCTTGCACCCGGAATACACTGGATCGACGTCATCGAGGAATGCAGTGATAACTGTTTTTCGGTTTACGGCATACTTCTGAATAATGAATTGAGCAGGAAGATCGATGCGGCGGTTGCTTACGTCAACCGTGGGCAGACTGATTCTGCCATAGGAGCATATACAAAGCTTATATCAGAAGCGGGTTCAGATGAAGCAGGCATAGCAGGATCTTTGTACAGCGATCTGATATCGCTGCTTTACGGCAAAGGGTACACAGCGAGTGCTGCTGATTATTACCGAAGGCTGGCAGCTTCGGAACTGCCCCGTAAAGAGCTGTATATAGGCAATCTGAATTTCAGGGGAATAAAGTATTGAAAAGAGGAGAAGGGACGGTGGGACGGAGAGAGGTGACTTTGCGACTTCGCGACTTTGCGTCTTTGCGTGAAAAAAGCCGCAATCCTCAATCCGAAATAAAAAAGGCCGGTACTCAGACCAGCCTTTTTAATTTTTCCTTACAGATTATTTATTGAAGTAGAAATCCAGCCCGGCGCCGATCAGCCATGTCTTCTTGTTGAGTTTCAGATATGGTGCTGTTCCTTCCTGGTAGAATGTGTACTGGCCTCCGAGATTGAAATCGATCATGTTGTTGATCCTGTATCCTACGCCTGCACCGAAAGAGTTCGTATTGGTGCTGTAGGTCATGTCGCTCTGGTAATTCTCGTTTACTCCGGTCGAGGTAGCTACCCATCCTGCGCTCAGCCTTAATTTATCATTGATACCGTACTCTGCGCCAAGGCCATATTCGTAGAAGTTCCTGTCGATCGTGTTAATATCAAGATCTTCGCTTCCGTCATAATCGACATTCTTGTCAAAGTAGGTATTGAAGGTTGCTGCAAGATGAAGTTTATCCATGGCTTTGTACTCTGCCCCGAGAGCAAGAAGTGCCGGCATGTCAGCTATAACCTTGTCGCCTGCAAAGAATATGCCTCCGCCTTTGTTGTCATTAAGCTTTGTCGTAAGGTCCAGCTTTGTCTGGAATTCATACCTGACAGAAACATTGATGTTTTCCGCCGGCGAAAGGTTTACACTGATGATCGGTGTATAACCTGTGCCTGTTTCCTCAGCATCAACTTCGATGTCCTGTGTGGCTGCTGCATATCCTGACATCAATGTTGCTTTTGCTGCAAACTGGGGAGCCGCAACGCCGAGGGTTGCCTGGGCTGTTGCAATGTTCGTTGCTCCGATCTGGGCAGGTGTCATGCCAGCTGCTCCCAGGAGCTGCTGGATCTGGCCAATCTGTGCGGCGCTGAGGCCGACAGACGCGCCATTTGACAGGAGTACACTCCCGCCGCCACCATTGATTACAGGCTGCAAGCCTGCAACATACTGGGTGGCACCGGCTGAAAGAGTGTTAAGTGTTGTGGCGCCTGTGGTAAAAAAAGTGGCAGCTTTGACCATCGATCCGTTAGCGCCAAATGCCGGGTATGTAGGATTGATACTGATATCCCTGAGATATCCGTTATAGGTGTTCTTTGCCGATACAAGCCGAACTCCTGCAGCAACAGAGAGTATGTCGTTTATCTTGTAGGCAACATTGAGCTGGTAACCGAAATACACGGATGTGCCTTCGAAAAAGATGTCAGCGCTGTATGCAGTTGTAGGTATTCCCTGGGATGAAAGAAGGGGTGGGATGTCAGATACCATCGATTCGAATGAAGGCAAACCCGTACTGTATTTTGCTCCTCCTCCGCCACCCACCGGGTTGAAACCTGCGGAGACAGACAGATTACCAATATTATATGCAACATAGATCCCCGGGAAAATCGGGGCACTTACCTTACCGATATAATCCTTTGGCTGGTTTGCGATAGTCGGGTAGTCTGTCGTAATGGTTTTTGTCTGGTTTATGACCTGGTTGTTCACAGAGGCAAAAAATCCGTTTCCCAGCTTTGTGAGACCGGCGGGATTGAAATATACGGCATCGATCGAAGTTGAGGCATTGCGGTTCTGCAGCCTTGTAAAAAGTGCACTCTGGTTTGTGTTGGTAACCAAACCTCCTGCAAACAGGCTTCCTGCAAAAAGCATCGCCGTAAATGATGTAACAATTTTTCTCATAGGTTATTATTTAAGTTTATTTCTGCGATCCCTGAGTTTTGGGGCTTTGTTTAATGTCCGTCAAATGTAAAAAAATAATTTATTATTGCAATTCCAAAATTTATGCTTGATAATGAGTCAATTATAAAAGAAAACTCATTCGGGTCGAAATTGAAGCCTCTGCGAATTCTGCGGTTTTTCTTTTTGCGTTCTTAGCGTTTACTTAGTTAATTCAGCCTGTACAGCTTAAAATCTTCAAACAATCCATAATCAAGCATCTTGTAGTCAGCTCCTGCCGGATATGCCTTCACATTTCTCCATGATCCCGGCGAGGCAAGCCCCGGAGCAGGATTGTTGTGATGAGGCCCCATGAGATTCTTCAGGCTGCCGATAACTTTTACCTCGATCTGGTTTTGTCCCGGTTTAATGAATTGTGAAACCTCTGCCCTGAATGGTGGAAAAGCAAGTAACTCAGCCATCTCGCCATTCACATAAACCTCGGCTACAGTGCCATTCCATTTTCCGAGACTGACAAACCATTTGCCATCAGCATCCTCAACATCGAATTCCCTCCTGTAATTAACATTCCAGGAATAAAATGGCAGCCCCTGTTCTTTCCATGAACCTGTATTCAGATTTTTTACAGGCGAAGCAATGCTCCATCCTTTTGCCTCAGGCACAACAGAGAAGTCGCCGATTATGTACACCGGTTCTGTTTCGGCATGAATTTTCATTGGTACTGCACTGACTGCAAGTGTATTGATGCCCTTTCTCACGAGCTGGCCTATCCTGAAAACTCCGAATGACCTGTCAAGCCACCACTGGCCTTCTTCAGCCTTCACTTCAATCCCGTTCACTGAAACGGTCCAGAGCCACGGACGTTCAACCACGGCCCTTATTCCTGAATAATCGAATTTACTGCTTACCGTAAACTTATAGGAAGCTGTAAACCCTGTATTTGGGCCGAATGTATCACGTTCCACGATATTCTTCCGGAACTGTACCGAAGTGTTCCAGGGATTGCCGTTTTTGAACCCGTAAGTTTTATAGACCCTGTCTGCAGCATAGTAAGTATGCAGATCGGTGTATGTGTCCCTGCCGATTTTCAGATCGCAGAAATCAATCATCAGGGCATTGTCATTTTCCCTGGTGATTTCAAAGGTCCCTTTTGGAACAATTTCTGTCAAGTTTGATGGTGGCTCCTGTTTCATCTCAATCCCTGTCTTTGCAGCAGGTATGAACAGCAGGAGGCTTCCTGCCGGGGGAAGGCTCCATGACAGATTTATTTTGCCTGAATTTTCGCTGGAAGGATATCCTGAAATCTCACCTGTAAGGGTATTCAGCTCAATGGCTTCCTTGCCTTCTATCGAGACGGAACCCTTATTTTCCTCGTTAAGGCTGGAATTTACAAGGAATAAAAGCTGCCCGTCTGAAAGAACCCTTCTCTGATGGTAAAGAACGCCGCCTGCAACATTGCCAAAGCTCTCGTCACCTGAAAGGTATTCGGAAATAAGGTCAGGGGTGAGTTTGTCTGCAGATTTTATTTTGTCTGCTCTTTTCCTGAAGAATTCCTTCAACCCTTCATGCTCAGCCCCGTTTATAAGGCTGGGAGCGGAAAAGGCTATCAGCTTGCCCCCGTTTGCCACAAATTTCTCGAGAAGCCTGTATGTCCCAATATTAAGATTCTCTGTCAATGGCGGTATAACAACCCTTGAATAAGCTGCTTTGCCTATTACAAGCTTCCCGTTCGAAACATCCCCAAGATCCCTGATGATATTCTCAGAACCAAGGTCATATTCAACCTGTGCTTTTTCAAGTGCAGTTATGAATGCCTGGAAGCTCTGTCCTATTTCGCCATGCTTTTGATTCTTTTTCACATAAGAGTCATAAAGCCATGCCGTCGTTGTGGGTTCCAGTACAAGTATGTCATTCACCTGCAGGCCGGAAGACAAAGCCAGCGACAGCCTCGCATAGTGCTCGTTGATGTATTTGTAATCGTTCCACCAGGGCTCATGGTAATCAAAAGTGGGAGGGTAGTCATATTTCCTTGCACCGGCCATTGTGAAATAATTAAGGTGCTGGTTCATCAGGTTCACTCCCAGCGCATATTCCCAGTCACCGTTTCTCTTCATATCGGTAAAGCTCAGTTCCCATCCCGAGCCTCCGTAAGTTTCACTAAGCTTTCTCTGCCTGCCGGTCTGGTTGGCAACACTCGCCAGCTCTTTCACGGATCTTACATTACCGAACTGTGCTCCCGGTGTTTTATCGTCCCACCGGTTGAACAGCATATCGATGGCCGGTACGTGGTGCCAGGCATACATTGCCATATTGTCGCCGCCCTGACGGCTGTTCGGCCATTCATGTTCCCAGTAATGGCCGGTGAACTTCAAACCCTTCTCCTCGCAATAAGTAAACCAGGGTTTTGACCATCTTTCTATAAAAAGATCGAGGAGTGTCTGAGTATAGTTGTGCCTTACTTTCTTCCAGTCGCCTGTTTCCTCGAACAATGAAGGAAGCTGAGTCTTTAAATCGTAGTGCCATTTTTCCTCAAACCTTTCAAAAAGATCAGGTGTCCATCTTATGCCTCCGGGGGAACCTATCTGTGGCTCATCCGTGAATGTTCCGGGCACGGTGGTCCCGAAATCCTGTAACAAGTATTTTTCATAACCTTTCATGGTCAGTTCGATGAACTTCTGAGTTACACCGGGATGGAGGAGATCGACATATGAAAATCCTCCGTACCAGGGTGATTTGCTGTTAAATGTTTTTGAAAAAAGCAGGTATTTCCCTGTTTTCCCAATCTCCTGGTCAAGGGTTCCGGTTACATCAGTGAAGTTTCCATTCTCTTCTTTGAGGCAGATGAGATATTTGGCTGCCGTATCGGGAAGAACTTCTGTTCTTGTCATCTTCAGTCCCTGCCCCTGGTTGTACGATTCAGGCATCTCATCGGGGACATGACCTCCGGCAAAGCCGCTTGGATAGCTGTTCTCATCGTATATCCATACTTTCATTCCAAGTTCCTTTCCCTTATCGACCGTATATTTGAAAAGGTCGAACCATTCATCCGAGAGGTATTCGGTTACAAGCCCGGGACGGGGATGAACGAAGACCTGCGATGAGCCTGCATTTTTGAAGCTGTTGAGATCTTTTTCAACCTCGTCCTTTGTTATTTCAGCATCCCATACAAAGAAAGGGGCAGTTGTGTACTCCGCAGCGGGCATTTTGAACCCGGCGGACAGCGATTTGAAATCGTTGATCTTTATTTCACTTACTTCGGCAACATTCACAGGTTTCTCCCGGCAGCCTGCTGCCATCGTTGAAAGCAACAGCACAGCTGCCGCTCTTTCCAGGGTGGAAATTTTCATAATCAGGGTTTTAAAGGCTGATAAATATAGTATTTTTTAAATCAGTAACACAGAGGTTCACAGAGGGTCCACAGAGGACCACAGAGTTTTTTTCTACTCTGTGCAACTCCGTGCTGCTCTGTGCGACTCTGTGAAACCTTTTTTATTTTTCCTCGAAGTCTGTGGAATCCACCCACCCTGCATTTTTACGTGGGATTTCACCTTTGGTAAACCTTTCGTAGAAATTCCTTACGGATTCCTTCGAATAAGGATATGTATCGAATACTTCACCTTTATTGTACATCCTCGGATCCTCCTGTTGCAGCAGCTCGAGGTAAAGTTCCTGGTGGAGTTTTCTTAACACCGGATTGTACCCGGGATCGCTGACGAGGTTTTTAAGGCAATCAGGGTCTGATGCAAGCATATACAGTTCTTCCGCGGGCCTCATTCCAAAATCCATCTTCCAGTATTCCAATGAGATCCGGCTTCTCTGCAGGTTCAGGATAAGAGACTTTGTCGGGCTCCCGTCACAATCAAGGTATCCTGTCTCAGGATTTCCCGACGGCCATCTGTCGGGCTGGTAATTGGTCAGGTAAAGGAATCCGTCCATGATGATTCCCCTAATCGGATAACCTTTGTCTCCGGGGCGCCCCACGTCATTTCTTTCTTTTCCCACAAGCACAAATTTCCTGTTCTTGTCAACCCAGCCTTTTTTTGATGACAGAAATATATTCATGAAACTTTTTCCCTGGATGGGCTTCATTCCTGTTTCGTCCGTGCTTATGCCGGCGGCTTCCATAAGGGTGGGGGCGACATCGATGAAGCTGACATAATCGTGGATGTCCCTTCCCGGGTTTTTGATTCCCTTTCCCCACATTATTGCAAGCGGGATGTGATTTGAGTATTCATACGACTGGCCTTTGATCCTGGGGAACGGCATGCCATTGTCGGCAGTCACAATAACGATCGTGTTATCAAGCTCGCCCGACTTCTCGAGCAGATCCAGCATTTTCACCAGGTGATTGTCGAAATATTCGATCTCGAAAGCGTAATCGAGCATGTCATTCCTTACAACCGGGTTGTCGGGCCAGAAGCTGAAGACCCTGTCGATGTCCTGAGTGTTTTTGCCCCCTTTGCCGACCCCCGAGCCGTACTCGTATTTCCTGTGAGGTTCGGTGGAACCATACCAGAAACAAAATGGTTTTCCTTTTTCCCTTGTGTTGAGGAATTCTTCAAAATTGGCTGAATAATCAATGTTTGAAATGCCGTTTGTGGGCGGTTTGGTTTTTTTCTCATTGAAAGGCTTCCCGGTGAGGTTCCGTTTGTTTCCAAGGCTGTCGAGCGCAATGCCCGGAGCCCATCCTTTTGCCGTGCAGCCGGTGATATAACCATTTTTTCCAAGCGCCTCTATAAAGGATGTGTATTTTGACGGGAAGAAAGGTTCGTGGTTCGCGGCTGCTTCAAGCTGCCAGCTGTTCCTTCCTGTGAGGAAGCACGATCTGCTCGGAGATGATTTTGCATTGGGCGTATATGCATTCCTGAACAAGAGCCCTTCTGAGGCAACCCTGTCGAACCCGGGGGTCCTTACCCATGATGTTCCATAAGCGCCCATGTGCGGGAAGGAAATATCGTCACCCATGGCGATAAGTATGTTTGGCCTGTTCTCTCCGGGAGCATTCTGTTTCTGATCTTTGCATCCCGTTGCCACAACAGGGGCAACAAGTAACAGGGCTTTAAAGCATGCAGGTTTCATGTAGGATAGTTTTATGAAATCAAAATTAAAATTTTCCTGCAAACCGCAGGCTGAAATTTCTCTGGGGCTGTATATCGCCTGGTCTTCCCATGTATTCGGTATTTGTCAGGTTTTTTACTGCTAATGACAGTGTGAAATGATCTGAAATCCTGTACCCCGCATTCCCGTCAGCGAGGAAATATCCCTTGTTGTCCGACATCCAATAATCATAAAATCCCGGCAGGATCGATTCCCTTGTCATTTCAAGAAGGAAAACATTGTCTATCCTCAGAACTTTCGATCTGTAATAGAGATCGATCCCGGCTTCAAACTTCCTGTAACCTGTTCCGACGCTCAGCTTCAGGGAATGCTTGCGCCTGTATTTCAGATACTCGTCAGTGCTTTTCCCGGTAACAGGATTGACTTCAACGGGATGTATGAAGGTATAGCCTCCTCCTATCCTTAACGGAAGCCTGCCTTCGTTCCGCTCAAGACCGAATTCAATTTCGTACCCGTAGATCCTTGCCTGTTCGACATTCGTCGCCATGAATCCGAAGTAAGGGTAATTTGTAAGCTGAAACTCGATCAGGTCACTGTTTCTGGAGAGGAAAAACGAAAGGTCAGCCTGCCCCTGGAGAGGCCCGATCTTTATTCCCTGTTTTACGCCAATCTCGGAGCTCCAGCCTGATTCGGAACGGATACCGGGATTGGGAATTATTCTTATTGAACCAAGTGTTGTCGATGCAAATTTCTCTGCTATTGCAGGATACCTGTATCCCTGGCCGAACGAGGCCCTCAGAAATGTATATTCAGCTGCCTGCCAGTTTATTCCCGTCCGGAACACAGGTATGAGCTTATCGTTTATGCCATCGAGTGAATTGAACTCGAGACGAAGCCCGGCCACTACTTTCAGATGGGCAAGCGGCTCGACTTCAGCCTGGGCAAAACCTGCAACATTGATCCCTTTATGATCGCCATAAAAATTGGATGTGACCCTGCTCAGGTTACCTGCAAAGCCTCCTATTAAATTCAGCACTTCACTTAGCCGGTAGCCAGCCTGGTATTCACCATAAGCAAGCATTGCGCGTGAGTTGTTTTCAGATCTTACGGCAAACCGGTTTTCTGATGACTGCAGCCGGAATTTCAGGTCATGCCTGAACTTTCCTTTCTTATCCAATGAAATGTAAGGATCGATTGCAATAAGGCTTCCGCGCAGATACGAGACTGTTGACGTGTCCTGCTTCAGGGCTCCGTAGGCAGCATTCTCCCATAAAACGAAATCAGCCTTATCTGTATAGCCTGAATTCAGATTGATCCCGTATTCAAGGCCTTTCACTTTTTGATCATAATGCTTAAACCTGAAGCTCACTCTGCCCAGTGTTTCGTCGTTGTATTTCCTGTAGCCGTTCGTCCCGGTATATGCCAGGCCTATGCCGATGTCGTTATTTCCGGCTTTCTGAAGGTGTGAGAACGATGCAGACGAGAATAACCGGGGTGTGTTCCACCAGATCCAGTTCCTGTTTCCAGGTTTGTCATAAATGCCTCCTTCCGCGTAAAATCTTGTTTCCGGGACATTTGAAGCTGAAGCAGTGCGGAAATTAATGATGCCATTCAGGGCAGATGAACCATACAGTACAGATGATGCACCTTTAATTATTTCGACCTGTGAGATGTTCTCCAGGGGAAGAAACTGCCATTTGATGTTTCCTGCATCAGGCGACAGTACCGGCAACCCATCGATCAATGCCAGGACACGGCTCCCCGCCCCATAGCTGAAGCCCGTGCCGCCCCTGATCGATACCTGCCCGTCAAGAACTTCAATGCCCGGGGTTTTGTTTATAAGCTCTTCAGTATCGGTGATATGATTTCTTGTGAGGTCGGCTGACCTCAGCACATCCATCGATACTGTCAGCTCCGAGATCTTTTGTTCCGAGCGGTTTGCGCTAACTACGATCTGACCTATCTGCAGGAGCTCTGTCTGCAGGCTTACATTTAAAATTGCAGTATCACTGCTGCTGAAATTTACAGATTTTGTAAGGTCTTTATAGCCGATAAAATGAAAATTCAATGTGACCTGCCGGTCATTGCTTTTTATTATATATCTGCCATCAGTATCAGTAACAGCGCCCTGTCCTTTACCGGAAACTACATAGCCCCCAGCCAGCGGTTGGCCGGTGGCTTCGTCGGAAACAGTCCCGGTTATTACAACCTGGCCTTGTACATGACCATGGATTATGAGAATGAACAGTGCTGTAATGCAGGCAAACTGCTTCATTATTTGGGCTTGAAGGTCATTCTTATATTAAGAGGAACTGATGGATTCTGAAGATTAGGAAAGAGGGTGGTTATTTTCAGCGACGTGCTTGTAAGCTGGGCAATATCGGTGGTCAGCTGGTTTATCGGCAAGGCACTGCTTACAATGATGAGCTGTGTCTCGGCATTATTAAAGGACCATGTTCCTGCATAGCTGCCAAAAGTGCCGGTCCCGTCCTCGTTGAATTTGACATCCCCGACGAAAGGAGCGAGCAACCCGGATGATGCATTTGCGCCGTTTACAAGCAGGCTGTCGCTCTTCCATGTGACCCCGGTAAGATTTTTGAAATTATCAGATTTCTCATCCTTCTTCTTGCATTCAGCCAGAAGAAAGAGAGCTGATATCATCAGGAATAATGTGATATTCTTCATGGTATTCATGTTTTTGAATGAATATGTGTAAAATACAACAAAATCCTGAATTTAGGGTTCAGAAGGGGAGAAATCTGAGAGGGGGAGAAAGAGGGCGACAGGGCGACAAGGCGACGGTGCGAAATGGAAATCAATCCGCAATCCGTAATCCGAAATCTATTTTATCTCCCTGATTTTAATATTCCTGAACCATACCTCATTACCGTGATCCTGGAGCAGGATCCTGGTATCCTGGACATCACCGAAACCGGATGTTTTATTGAATTTACTCTCAGAAACAGCCTTTTTCCAGGTTTCGCTTCCGCGCTCATACTCCACAGTCATCTGTCCGTTGATCCAATGCTGCACCTTATTCCCGTTTACCACTATCCTGGCTGTATTCCACTGGTCGGATCCGTTGTCCTTTACATTTTGTGCAGGTATGAGATCATAGAGGCTTGAAAGCTTCCTGTTCCCGTTTTTGCCGGCTTTTGCATCGGGATGAAGCCTGTCGTCCAGGATCTGGTATTCGCAGCCTATCGAAGCCATTTTGCCGCCATCGCGTTCAGTATCAATGAAGTATTTTATCCCGCTATTTGCTCCCGGAGTGTAGCGGAAATCCAGCATCAGCTCAAAATTCCTGAACTTGTCCTTTGAAACAATATCCCCGCCGTCACTGCCCGGCTTTATCTTGAGCAGGCCATCTTCAATCACCCATCCGCCTGAAGGAAATGTACCTGTTTTTGAATTCATCCATGCATTACCGGATTTGCCATCAAACAGCAGCTTCCAGCCCTGCTTTGCTTCTTTTTTCGAAATAGAGTTGTCAGCAACTGATTTTCCTTTTTTGTCCTGGCTGTTTGCAGTCAAAGCAAATGCGAACAGGATCAGAATTGTAATCGAATAAACGGTCTTTTTCATCTTGATTATTATTTGATTTTTTTCATATCCCAGCTGTTATACCACCTGATAACCGGATTGCCGTCCTCCCATTCAACCGGCAGCCATATGTGCCTGCTGTCGGCAAGGTTTTCAGGCATCCACCTGTCACCCATGTATATGAATGCGTTTTTCTTTCCCTTTATCTGGAGGACATTCGTACTCTGCGAACCGAAAGTAATTTTATTTTCTTCTTCTGTTCCCCTGCAGGGATTGCCTGTTGTCTTCCATTCACCTTCGATCCTGTCAGAAACTGATAAGCGTGCGGGATTGGGTTTCCACCCGGTTGTTCCCGACGTAAACATAAAGTATTTTCCTTTTGCATAGAATATCGCAGGCGCTTCATTGGATCCGCCCGGCAGTACCCTGTAGTACTTCCCGGTGAAATCGAGGTAATCATCCGTGAGCTCTGAAAAATGAAGGGTCATGTTCTCCTCGGAGGAATGTACATGCCATGCCCTGCCGTTCTTTTCAACGAAGATGGTCATGTCGCGCGCCATCTGCCCGCCTTCAAGATCTCTTCTTACATAAAGGCCGTCTTTTACTGCCTGCATGAACTCAGGTGAATTCCGCTTTAGCGATGATTCTCCTTCCTTCGCTTTCCTGCTCTCCTCAGGCATGTTTGCAGGCCAGACCCCTGCATTGGGGCGCATGCTCCGGATATAGTTATACGGCCCTGTTATTTTATCACTTACGGCAACCCCTGTCAGTGCGGCAGCATAACCTTTCCCTTTCAGCTCGTGGTGAAACCACATTACAAACTTCCCTGTCTTTTCATTATGGATTACCTTGGGCCTCTCTATTACACAGCCAGTTTGCAGAAGGCTTGAAGTGTCATTGATTACCTTCAGAGCCAAACCTTCATTTTTCCAGTTGAGCAGATCCTTTGACGAATAGCAGCTGACCCCATACTGTGATCTGTCCCTTTCCCCTCTCGGCAGCCTCGCTTCACCAAACCAGTAATATGTACCATCGTAAAATAATACAGCTCCGCCATGTGCGTTGATATGCCTGCCCTGGTTGTCGGGCCACACCTGGCCGGGCCTGAATGACCTGTTCAGGTCCTGTCCGCAGGCGGCAGGGTGTTTGATAAGTATTGTGAAAAAAATAACAGCAAATGACAGGTAATGCTTCATGTGAATGAAAAATGGAATATCAAATAAAATCAAAATTTCCTTTGTGCCTTCGCGCCTTACTGGCAAAAAAAACAATTTCAATTATAAATTTTCTATTTTTGATTCATCTTAATACCTGTATTGACCATGAAGAAACTATCTTTTACACTCAAGGTGTCTTTAATTTTTTTGACGTCCTTCCTGACAATTTCATCTTACAGCCAACCAGTTGTAGGTCTCGACAACTGGTTCAACAACGAGATGAATGCCAAAACCAAAAAACCATTCCATTACCTGTGGACAGATACGGAGAACAGCGGCTATTCGCAATGGGGTGACATGTTCACGGCAAAGGGTGCAAAGCTTCAAACCATGGCAAAGCCAACCCCTGCTTCTCTCAGCAAAATAAAAGTTTATATTATCGTTGATCCTGACACTACAACGGAAACCACTTATCCGAATTACATTGCCACTGCCGACATCAAGGCTATAAGTCAGTGGGTGAAGAAAGGCGGTGTTCTTGCAGTGCTTGCGAATGATGCTCCGAACTGTGAATTCACCAACCTTAACCGGCTGATGAAGGAATTCGGGATGACATTCAATCATGTCACGCTTCACCCTGTACCAAACAGAGACTGGGAGAAAGGCGCATCAGTTAATCTTCCCCAGCATCCCCTTTTCAAAGACGTTTCGAAAATATATATAAAGGAAGTCGCAGACATAAATCTTTCGGGTACCGCAAAGGCAATCCTTTCTGAAAACGGGAAAGTTCTTATCGCCGAAAATAAAATAGGGAAAGGTTACGTCTTTGCAATAGGAGACCCCTGGATCTACAATGAATATATTGATCATGCTTACCTTCCCGAAAGCTTCGAAAACAAAAAAGCTGCAGAAAACCTCACTGATCTTCTGCTCGGCTATGCAAAGAAATGATGTCATGAGAACAACACTGAAATATCTTGCAGTATTCTTTATCCTGTTTGCCTGCCTGGCGCCGGTTAAGGCTCAGGATCAGCCATCCATGAAAACACTGAAATCGATGCTGACGGCAAACATGTACTTCATGCAGAAATGGCCCGATCCGGGCAGACCCATTGTCACCGACAGGGAAAGGCCAAGCAACATCTGGACGCGAGGGGTCTACTACGAAGGGCTCATGGAATTGTACAAGCTTAATCCGAATGAGGCTTTCCTGAATTATGCACTTTTGTGGGGTCAGTTCCACAAATGGAGCATGCGCGACGGGATAAAGACGCGAAATGCCGATAACCAGTGCTGCGGTCAGGCATATATCGACCTTTACATGCTTGACAGGTACAAGGAGGAAAGGATAAACAACATCAGGGCATGCATAGACAGCATGATAGTCAAGGATAAGATCGACGACTGGAACTGGATAGATGCTCTTCAGATGGCAATGCCCGTTTTCGCACGGCTCGGAAAGATATACCACGATGACAAGTACTTCGACCGCATGTACGAAATGTACATGTACACGAAAACGAAACATGGTGACAACGGCCTCTACAACCCAGAAGAGCATCTCTGGTGGCGTGACAGGGATTTCGATCCGCCCTATAAAGAGCCAAATGGCGCAAATTGTTACTGGTCACGTGGCAATGGCTGGGTCATCGCTGCACTGGTGAGAACCCTCGATTTCCTGCCAGGCAACAGCAAATACCGGAAAGAATATGAAACGACCCTGAAAGAAATGTTTGAAGCCCTCGTTCCTCTTCAGCGTGAAGATGGTTACTGGAATGTGAGCCTCATGGATCCTGATCACTTCGGCGGGAAGGAGCTTACCGGGACTGCCCTGTTTACATACGGAATGGCCTGGGGCATCAATAACGGGCTGATTAGCAAAAAGGATTACCTGCCTGTCGTTACGAAGGCATGGAATGCTCTTATGACAGAGTCGCTTCATGAAAACGGTTTCCTGGGCTGGGTCCAGGGAACAGGCAAAGAGCCGAAGGACAGCCAGCCTGTAGGTTATGACAATGTTCCGAACTTCGAGGATTTCGGGCTTGGATGCTACCTGCTTGCGGGTTGTGAGATGTACAAGCTTCAGAAAGACATGGAGCCGAAGGAAAAGGTGAAGAAGGAAAAACCTGAGAAAGAAAAAGAGACCAAAACAAAAAAGGATAAAAAATCCAAAAGCTGAGGTTTAACGCAAATTGCGCAAAGGAAGACGCAAGGAACGCGGAAGAATATGGAAAACCTTTGCGTCCTCTGCGTCTTCAAATTTGCGTGCTCTGCGTTTAAAAAAAAAGTCATGAATAAAATTTATTTGGTTTTGATTATTTGCTCTTTCGTAATTCCTTCCTTTTCCCAAAACCGCCAGATCGAAAACCTCGACCGTGGCCTCGTTGCAATCCGGAAGAGCCCTGAGGAAGTCTTCTTAAGCTGGCGGCTCCTCGCCACAGATCCTGAAAAGATAAGCTTCAACCTTTACCGCGACGGAAAGAAGCTCAACAGGAAGCCGCTTGCAATTACAAATTTCACCGACAGGTCAGCCCCGGCAGGTAACTATACCCTGAAGACGGTACTAAAAGGGAAGGAAGTCTCAGAAATGACTTGCCCGGTATGGCAGAATCCATATCTGAAAATCCAACTGAACAGGCCTGAGGGAGGCAGGATGAGCCGTGAAGCAGCTTCAAATCGTCCTGCGAGGCAGCAGGGCGATAACAGGCCTTCGCAGCAGGACAGGCTCTCATATACCTATGCCCCCGGCGATGCAAGCGTGGGGGATCTCGATGGAGACGGACAATATGAAATTGTTCTTAAATGGGATCCCTCAAATGCAAGGGATAATGCACAGGACGGCTTCACAGCGGGTGTGATCCTCGATGCTTATGAGCTCGATGGCAGGCAACTCTGGAGAATCAGGCTTGGAGACAATATAAGGTCAGGCGCCCACTATACACAGTTCATGGTGTATGATCTGGATGGTGACGGCAAGGCGGAAGTTGCCTGCAAGACAGCTGATGGGACAATTGACGGGCGCGGCACTGTGATTGGAGATTCAACAAGGCATTATGTCAATGAAAAGGGAAAAATACTCGACGGTCCGGAATTCCTGACAGTCTTTAACGGCCAGACCGGTGAGGCGATGGCAACAGTCGATTATCAGCCTGGCAGGGGAAACCAGTGCGAATGGGGAAACAATGAATGCAACGGAAACCGTGTTGACAGGTTTCTTGCCTGTATCGCTTATCTCGATGGCGTTCATCCAAGCCTTTTGATGTGCCGCGGATATTACGGCAGGCTTACTATAGCCGCATGGGACTGGAAGGATAAAAAGCTCACAAAAAAATGGTTCTTCGATTCAGATAACGGACATCCGGAATACATGGGGCAGGGGAATCATAACCTTAGCGTCGGAGATATCGATAATGACGGAAAAGATGAAATTGCATATGGTTCCAGCGCCTACGACGATAATGGAGAGCCAGTTTACACAACCGGAAAAGGTCACGGCGATGCGATGCATTTTTCCGATCTCGATCCCGACCTGCCCGGATATGAAGTATGGGCAGTAAAGGAAACCGGGGGACTTGGAGGGATACTTCATTCTGCCGCTGACGGGAAGACAATCTTTTCAGTTCCCGGCAAAGGAGATACCGGAAGAGGCCTGGCAGCAGACATCTATCCTGAGCACAGGGGATTTGAGATGTGGTCCTCAACTTCTGAGGGCATCTATTCCGTGAAAGGTCAGAAAATATCCGATGCAAGGCCATCCGTCAACTTCAGGATCTACTGGGATGGGGACCTCCAGGATGAGCTTCTCGACAAATCGTTCATCGACGACTGGGATCATGTGAACAATAAGCCGGTAAGATTGCTCGATGCATCGATGTACGGCGGATCTTCAATAAACGGGACCAAAGCCACTCCGGTCATCAGTGCTGATCTCATCGGGGACTGGCGTGAGGAGGTCATTTTCAGGGGTGATGATAATGCTTCATTGCTCTTGTTTTCGACTTCCATTCCAACAGAATACAGGATGAAGACCCTGATGCATGAACCTGTTTACCGACTGGGTGTTGCCTGGCAGAACACAGTGTATAACCAGCCTCCCCATCTCGGAATATATATCGGTGATGGATTGAAATAATTTCAAAAATTTTTCTGTGACCCTCTGTGCTTCGCTGTGCAACTCTGTGTAACTTAGCTTAAATATGAAAATATCTATGAAAAAGCATTATTCCTTCCCCGCAATCCTGCTGATTGTAATTTCTCTTGCCTCCTGTCAGCAGAAGAAAGTGAACACTTTCACGGAATCAGATCCATCAGCTGTAAACATCAGCGCCGAACGGCTTGCAAGAATCGACAATGTAATAAAGCAATACATTGACAGCGGCTGGATTGAAGGAGCTGTCGGTTTTATCGCCCGCGACGGGAAAATCGTTTATGACAAAGCATTTGGCAAAGGGAGTGTCAATTCTGAGAGAGCGCTTGCCACTGATGACATCTTCCGCATAGCATCACAAACCAAGGCAATCACGAGCGTGGCTGTGATGACGTTGTTCGAGCAGGGGAAGTTTCTCCTGGACGATCCGGTCTCGAAATATATTCCTGAGTTTGCACATCCGGTTGTGCTCGACAAATTCAACGAAAAAGATACCACTTTTACGTCAGTACCGGCAAAACGCGGAATAACCATCCGCGATCTGCTCACACATACTTCGGGAATTGAATATGCCGGCATAGGTTCACCGACGATGAGGGCAATCTATGCAAAATACGATATCCCCGGTGGCTTTGGAGCTGCTGGTGTCAGGATAGGCGATAAGATGAAAGCGCTTGGCAAGCTTCCGCTGCTCCACAATCCTGGTGAAAAATTCACTTATGGCCTCAATGTCGATGTGCTCGGCTATCTTGTCGAAGTCTGGTCGGGCGAGACACTCGATCAATATTTCCATAATCATATTTTTTCTCCGCTTGGAATGAATGATACTTATTTCTACATGCCTGCTGAAAAAGCTGACAGGCTGGTTAAGGTCATCACCGAGGACGGAAACCGGAAACTTGTCGATGCACCGGATGAATTTTCAAATTACCCGCTTCTGTCCGGTGGAACCTATTACTCAGGGGGTGCAGGGCTGAGCTCTACTGTCAGGGATTATGGAATATTCCTTCAGATGATGCTGAACGGCGGTGAGTATAATGGTGCAAGGATACTCGCTCCGCGTACTGTTGAGCTGATGACCTCCAACCAGATAGGCGATCTATTCGTGGGAAAGGATAAATTCGGTCTTGGCTTTGAGATCACGACTGAAGCAGGACAAACCCAGCTGGGAATATCAAAGGGATCTTTCTCATGGGGCGGTTATTTCGGCACAACTTACTGGGCCGATCCCGAAAAGAAAATTGTCGGGCTGCTGTTCATCAACCAATCGCCGTTGAGGCATGGTGATATCCAGGGCAAGTTCAAAGCGATGGTGTACCAGGCGATACTTGAATAACTTTTTTAACACGGAGTTGCACGGAGTTTTAATCCGGAGTTACACTGTTTTTTATGGGTAATCATCAGTGCAACTCAGTAACAACTCCGTGTTATTCCGTGGTTTTTTCTTCCTTCATCCTCGTAACCGTCACCGGTCCGATCAGCCCCGATTCCCTGGGCGCCCAACCGGATGCGTCAAAAATTCCATTCTTGTTATTCTCACGCAACCTGGCCGAGAAGTTGACATTATAGAACTTCTTCCATTCGATCTTATTCCTGTCCATCCAGGCAATCCGGTTAGCCATCAGGTTCGATACACGCACCTCCAGTGTGTTGTTCTTCTTTATCTTCTTCTTATCAACTGTGACTGAGAAATCAGGGCCAATCAGTATTCCGGTTTCTTCACCGTTCAGGATAATCCTGGCACTATTGCAAACTTTGCCAAGATCAATTTTATATGCATCCGCCTTGCCGGCGGGTTTCCTGAAGGTTGTTTTGTAAGATGCAGTTCCCGAAAAGTTTCTTACTTCATCCCCTCCGGTTTCTGTCCAGGATGAAAGCTTTTCAATGTTCCTCGCCTGGGGAATTGCGGGGCCACCTTCAGTGAATTCAAGTGACCACCTGCCTTGTATTTCTTCCGGGGCTGCTGATGCATCATAGAAAGGATACCTGTCAGCTTTTTGTCCTGAAGCTGATGTTTTGAGTATAAATGTCTCCTGCGGATTTATCCTCAAGAAGATCTCTGCTGATCCATTGTCAGTTTTCCTCGCAGGAGTGGATCCTGATCTGCCTGTTGAAGGATTGTAGACAGCTGCATAACCGGCATCTGAAGATGCCGGCAATTTATCTGAAGATGCCGGCAATTCAGATGCCGGCAACCAGCCCTGGAAAGTGTTTTGTGAAATATTTTTTATGAAGTAAACTGTCCCGTCCGGAAGCTTACGCCTGTTGAACATTATGCCTTTGTCAGCCATAGCTTCACGCCTTATGCCAGCAAAAGAAAGCAACTCGCCGATATTGTCACCCATCAGGATTTTTCCTTTGCCATAACCGGCCTTCATAACGTGTTCAGCGGCAGTCTTGAAAGCCAGGCTGGCCTTCAGCCTGTTGAAAACCTCATTCTTCTTCAAATAATCAGCAAAACCTGAAACATTTTCAGGCAGACTTTCGTATAATAATATAATAGCCCCTTCCTCCGCCATTTTCAGGATTTTTTCGAATGTTTCCAGCGGAAGGTATTTGCATCCGGGCAGAAGCAGCGTGCTGTATGTATTTCCTTCAGTTTTGATGAGGTTTTTTTCTACGGCAGATTTGCTGATCTGCAGATCCGAAACATAATCATAGGCATATCCCATTTTCGGGAGGGTGTCTGCTGCCTTTGCAAAAGGACTGCCCCTGAATGCGGGACTGATTGCATCGAAATGCTCGAGCATCCCTCTCCCCGGATCTGCATACCTGTCGAAAACCGGGAAATAAAGGAGTATGTCATTGTCGGATCTGCCCTGCTGCATGAAAGACTGCACCCTTGCAATGTACGAGTTCAACGCCGGGAAATCGTTCCAGAAGCTGTTTGCAGGCGTG
>DATGWQ010000273.1:0-27595 GCA_035299385.1 Bacteroidales bacterium
ACTTTCTCTTTATATAACATTGTTGCCGGCAGAAGGATGAAGACGGGAGAGAGGGCCATTATCGTTGAAGCAATGCCTGTCTTTGCATATTTCACAGAAAGAAGCGAAAATGATACTCCGAGGAATGGACCGAAAAAAGCACCGAGGGTGACCGATTTCATTCCTTTAACATCATTCATTCCCACCCATACATTTTTCCATCTCCTCATCAGAGTCACCAGGAAAGCGAACCCTGCCATGCCGGCTATGATCCTGATCTGGGTCGCTGAAAAGGGATCGTAATCCTTCATTCCGTATTTACTGAGAACCAATCCTGATGCCTGTCCCAGTGCGCCTCCTAGCGCATAAAGAACACCAATTGGCGCAAGCTTCATTGTAAATTTTTCATTTCCGTTTTCCCTTGAAAAGATCGCCATGGCAATTCCCGTGAATGTAAGTGACATTCCCGCAAGATTCAGTAATGTCAGTCTTTCTCCCATGACAAGCCATCCCAGGAAAGCAGTCATCGGCGGAACAAGGGTCATGATAAGCATGGAGAACCTTGATCCGATTATTGTGTAAGACTTAAAGAGAAACAGATCACCGAATACAAACCCGATCAGTCCTGAAAGCACAAGCCATAACCAGTTGTCTGCAGAAGCATCAAAAGGGAGGATCATGTTTCTCCTGATCAGATTCAGGATACTCAGGAAAATGAAACCAATTACAAGACGAAGTATGTTTACAGCTACCGATCCGAGCCGGTTGCTCGCGGATTCGAAAGCGAGTGCACTTACAGTCCAGAACACTGCAACCAGCAATCCGGCGAATTCTCCAACATGAGCGTTAATGAAAGCCATTTATAGCAGAAATTTCGAGGCGTGAAATTAAGAAAAACCTTTTCTTAATTATTCCATGCACTCAAAAGTATAATCCCCGGATCCTTTTTTCACGATTACGAATTTCTTCTCTGCAGTCATAATCGTAACTTCGCCGGGATTCAGCGCCACACCGTTGAGCTTTACCTTTGAAGGGTCGTCAGAGGGAAGGTATATAACTGCATCCGAATTGGCAGGAATGCTCACCTTTACGATTATTTTCCCGTCTTTTCTTTCCCATCCGGAAGATATTTTTCCATAAGGTCCTTCATATGAAGCTCTTGCATAAGTCAGTTTTGAAGCCGGATGCGGCTGAATGATAAGATGCCTGTAGCCGGGTTCGGCTGTTTCTATCCCCGCAGAAATCCTGTACATCCAGTCCCCGATTGCGCCATATGCATAATGATTGAACGAGTTCATGCCTGCATCCTGGAATGTGCTGTCTGTTTTCTGCCCATCCCATCTTTCCCAGATTGTCGTGGCTCCCATCTTAACAGGGTACAGCCATGAGGGATATGTTTCCTGTAAAAGAAGATCATATGCCACGTTTGTGTATCCTGCACGTGAAAGCTCATGAGCGATATAGATTGTTCCCAGAAATCCTGTAGAGATATGATTTCCCCTGCTTCTTATATCACTGACAAGAAAATCAGCTGCATTTTTTCTGAGGTTTTCAGGAATGAGCCCGAATTTAAGTGCGAGTATATAGGATGTCTGTGAACAGGTGCCAATACGGCCTGCCGGAGTAATGTATTCACGGATGAATACTTCCTTTATTTTATTATAAAGGTCGGTGTATGCCTTCTCATCATCTGATTTACCAAGGGCTTTTGCTGCCTGTGCCAGCAGGTTTGCCGAATAGGCATAATAGGCTGTCGCTATGAAATCCGGTTCGGTATAGCCGTCAGCGGCAGTATGATTATTGACAGGCGGATGATAGAAAAGCCAGTCACCGTATTTGCTTCCCCTTTTCCACTGGTAGGAATCGCCGGCTTTATTCCGGATGTATTCGACCCACTTTTTCATGCTGGGATATTGTGCTTCAAGTAACTGTTTGTCTCCATAAACAGTGTACATCGTCCAGGGAACAATAACAGCAACATCGCCCCATCCTGCCGAAGGCTGAATTGTTTGTGCATTCTGTGGATTCAGGACATCGGGAATTACATCGGGAACTTCACCTCCCTGTCGCTGGTCGAGGGCAAGGTCTTTCAGCCACTTTGTAAAGAAAGGGGCAACATCGAAATTGAACGCTGCAGTCCTGCTGAAGGCCTGAGCATCACCGGTCCAGCCGAGACGTTCGTCCCGCTGGGGGCAATCGGTCGGAACATCGACAAAATTCCCTTTTTGTCCCCAGGTAATGTTATGCTGAAGCTGGTTTATCAATGGATTTGAGCATTCATAATTTCCTGATGGCTGCATGTCCGAATGAACCACGACACCCGTCAGATTATCAGTTGTGAGTGTCCCCGGGAAACCCGTAACCTCGACAAACCTGAAACCCATGAAGGTGAATCTCGGTTCATAAATCTCTTCACCGGTGCCGGCAAGTGTATACGTGACCTGGCATTTTGCGCTCCGAAGGTTGGCTGTATAGAATTCACCGTATTTATCCAGCACCTCTGCATGACGGAGCGTAACAACCGTTCCTTTGGGGCCATTGACTTTCAGCCTTATCCATCCGACCATGTTTTGCCCCATATCAACCAGCAGGCTTCCTTTTGGGGACCTGAAAACTTTTACCGGTTTAATTTCCTGTATCTTCCTGATGGGTGATCCCTCAGAGGGCACGAGATTGAATTTGTGATTGCCGGTGATGACCTTTGTCCATCCTGAATCGTTATAATCAGGAAGATTCCACCCGGTTAGTTTTTTAGTTGCATCGTAAGTTTCGCCATTATAAATATCGCTCATCCTTATTGCGCCATCCTGGTTTGCTTTCCAGGTCTCATCTGTTGCTATTGTCGTTTCGGTACCATCCGTAAATACAATGCGCAGTTGTGCAAAAAGTCCAAGATGCTTTCCGTAAACGGCCCAGTTGGATCCCCACCCGAGAGTACTTCTGAACCAGCCGTCTCCCAGGACAGCACCCATTGCATTTTTGCCTTTGACGACCTGTCCGGTTACGTCATAGACCTGGTATTGCAGTCTTTTTCCATATGATGTCCAGCCCGGAGTAAGGACCTGGTCGCCAACTTTCTTTCCGTTCAGATGAAATTCATAATATCCATGTGATGTCACGTACACCCTGGCGCTTGCAATATTTTTTGCGATGATAAATTCTTTTCTGAAGTGGGGTGCAGGCGAATACCTGTTGGTATCTGAATCTATCTCGATCCATTTTGCCTTCCAGTCATTCTGATCCATGAGGCCTGTTTCCCAGGAAGCAGGAGCGCTCCATTTCGAAGTCTTTCCTTTCTTGTCGCGGATCCTCACCTGCCAGAAATACCGTGTCCCTGATTTCAGCTCCGGACCTGCATATGGCTGAAGCACAGATTCATCCGAGCTCACAAGCCCCGTTTGCCATAAGGTCTTTTTAAAATTGTTATCGGAAGCAACACGTATTTCATATGCACCCTGCATTATGTCATTCCCTGTACCTGATATTTTCCACGAAAAACGCGGATGCTGTGTTTCAAGGCCAACAGGATCTTTCCTGTGTTCGCATGTCAGATCATAAACTGTAAGATCCTGTGCTAATGCAGATCCTGAAATCAAGAGGAAAAAAATTATGAATTTTGCATACTTCATAAGGCAGCTGATTTTAATTGTGAAATCAAGATTACAAAAAAAGTACAACAAAAAAAACAACATGTGAGTCCCAAAGCAGAATGAAAGTTTATAAATTGCAGCTCTCTCTAAACCTGTAAATAATGAACCCGGTAACTGGAATTTTACTCATAGCTCTCGGAAGCATAGGGGCTGCAAGTTTTTATGTCCCTTTCAAAAAAGTTAAATCCTGGGCATGGGAATCGTACTGGATCAGCCAGGGTCTGGCTGCCTGGATCATAGCGCCATGGCTCCTGGCATATTTTGCAATACCCGGAGGCAACCTGATGCAGGTATTGTCACAGGGACCATCTGATGCAAAGCTTTGGGCAATATTCTTCGGAGCGTTATGGGGAGTTGGCGGACTGACATTCGGTTTGAGTATCCGCTATCTGGGCGTTGCCCTTGGTCAGAGCATCGCGCTTGGTTTCTGTGCAGCTTTCGGCACCATTATTCCTCCGATCGTGACAGGCAGTGACCTGTTCAGTACGCAGGCAGGAGTATGGACAATCATTGGCGTCAGTATCTGTATTGCAGGAATAGCAGTAATCGGCTATGCGGGTTCCCTTAAAAATAAAGAGCTGAGCCCGGAGGAACGACAGAAAGCAATAAAGGAATTTGCACTGAGGAAAGGTCTTTTCATCGCTGTCTTCGCAGGGATAATGAGCGCATGCTTCAGCTTCGGACTGAGCTTTGGCAAGCCAATAGGCGACATTGCAGTTGAGAAGTTCGGCACAAATCCTTTGTTCCATGACAATCCAATACTTATATATGTATTGCTCGGTGGCTTCTTTACCAATCTTGTTTATTGTCTTTACCTGAACATCAGGAATGGTTCGATAAAAGATTATGTCTCAGTGAGCGGAGGCGTACTCCTTAATAATATAATATTTACTTTCCTTGCAGGTTTCCTGTGGTTCATGCAGTTCCAGTTTTTCGGTATGGGAAAGAGCAAGCTACCGCCAAATATGATTCCTTTTGCCTGGAGCATACTGATGGCGCTGAACATTGCTTTTAGCAACATATGGGGGATCCTGCTGAATGAATGGAAAGGTTCGAAGCCCAGAACCATTTTGGTTCTCGTAATCGGCATACTTATACTTATTGCATCTACTTTTGTTGTAAATATCAAGATGGACTAAATACTCATTATATGGCAACAAAACGATTCGGTTTCAAGATGAAGCTGCGTCCGGGGTTCAAGGAGGAATACAGGAAACGTCATGCAGAGATCTGGCCTGATCTCGTAAAGCTTCTGAAAGGAGAAGGATTGGGAAACTATTCCATCTTCCTGGATGAAGAAACAAACACACTTTTTGCATACCAGGAACAAACAGGGGTTAATTCCTCACAGGATCTGGGTACGACCGAAATCGTTCAGAAATGGTGGAAATACATGGCTGATATAATGGAGACCAATCCCGATAACTCTCCTGTTACAATTCCCCTGGAAGAAGTTTTTTACATGGAATGACCAGAGGCCCCCTTCCTGCTTCCCCCAAATGGGGGAAGGGAGATATGGAAGAAGATTATACGTTCAGAAATTTAAAGTCTCCCCATTTGGGGAGATTTAGAGGGGCGCCAAATGGGGGAAGGTACTGATGGAGCAGATTCACGAACATGAAGAGTCCAATGTCTCCCCATTTGGGGAGATTCAGAGGGGCGCCAAATGGGGGAAGGGACAGATGGAAGGCGAGATTTCAAGGGGCAAAGAAGCTGGAGTGATGTGTGAGTCATGAAAAAACCGTGTAACTTCGTGAAAAACTCCGTGTAACTCCGTGGTTAAATAAAGAGATAATATTAAACCCAGTTAATAATGAAAAAAGAAGACATCGAAAGATCCTATAAGATTGCCAAAGAGCAGTATGCAGCGATCGGAATTGACACCGACCAGGTGATCTCGCAGATGGACAACCTGGCTATAAGCCTTCATTGCTGGCAGACAGATGATGTAGGCGGTTTCGAAAAAGCTGATGCCGTTCTTGGCGGTGGTGGCATCCAGGCAACGGGCAACTTCCCCGGCAAAGCCAGGACCATAGAACAGATGCGGGCTGACCTCGAAAAAGTATTTACACTGCTTCCCGGTAAGCTGAGACTCAGCCTTCATGCAATCTACGGTGAATTCGGGGGGAAGAAAGTTGATCGCGACCAGATAGAAACAAAGCATTTCCAGGGATGGATAGACTGGGCAAAGAAAAATGGCATTGGGCTCGACTTCAACTGCACTTGCTTTTCACATCCGCTTTCTGATGACGGATATACTTTGTCGGCCAAGGATGAAAAGGTGAGAAAATTCTGGGTGGAGCATGTTAAAAGATGCCGTGCAATTGCTGCCGACATGGGTAAGCAGCTCGGTACTGCGTCGGTACACAATATTTGGATACCAGATGGTTCAAAGGATACTCCGGTTGACAGGTACGGACTGAGGAAACAGCTGAAGAAGTCACTCGATGAGATATTTGAAGTGAAGTATCCGACGAAATACCTGAAAGACTCAGTTGAGAGCAAGCTTTTTGGCATCGGCTCGGAGTCTATGGTTGTCGGGTCACATGATTTTTATGCCGGATATGCCATAAAGAACAACATCATGGTGACTCTCGACAATGGTCATTTCCATCCCACTGAACAGGTGGGAGACAAGATATCTTCGTTACTGCTTTTTGTCGATGAATTATTGCTTCATCTCACCAGGGGCGTGCGCTGGGACAGCGATCATGTTCTGACTTTCAATGAAGAGCTGCTGCTCATTGCACAGGAAATAATCAGGTGCAAGGCTCTTAACAGGGTCAATGTCGGACTCGATTTCTTCGATGCAAGCCTTAACCGGCTGGGCGCATATGTAATCGGGACAAGATCTGCCCAGCTTGGTTTCATGTATGCAATGCTCGAACCGACAAAGAAAATCACTGAATTCGAGGAGAAAGGCAGAAATTTTGAAAGGCTTGCCACGTTCGAACTTATGAAAACCATGCCATTCGGCGCCGTGTATGATTACTATTGCATGAAGAACGATGTGCCGACAGGACAGGCTTATATTGATGAAATAATCAAATACGAAAAGGAAGTTCTGAGTAAAAGATGAACTTAATACGACCTCTCCCCTGAAAGGGAGGGGCTAAGAAGCTTTATCTCCCCCTCTCGCTTAAGGGGAGGGGGATTAAGGTGGAGAGGTTAAAAAACACTAGAATGAAAGAACCCGTAATTGCAATATTTGACATTGGTAAAACAAACAAAAAACTGCTTCTCTTCAACGAGGATCTGAAGGTCATCTTTGAGCTTGAGGAAAAGTTTGCCCAGGTGACTGATGATGATGGTTTTGAATGCGACGACATCGATCGTATCGAAAGATGGATCAAAGATTCAGTGGCTTCGCTGGTCAGGTCTGATGAATTTGATCTCAGGGCAGTCAACTTCGCAACATACGGAGCAACAATTGCATACCTGGGCGAAAAGGGGGAGAGGCTTACACCTGTATATAATTATCTTAAACCAATTGACGAGAACATACCGGAGCGACTCTACAGGAGGAATGGCGGAAGGGACGAGTTTTGCAGGAGAACTGCTTCGCCCGCTCTCGGCATGCTGAACTCCGGGATTCAGGCATTATGGCTGAAAACGACCAAACCCGAAATATTCGCAAAGGTCAGGCATATTCTTCATTTTCCGCAGTACATTTCATATGGGCTCACGGGGAAAATTTACTCTGAGCATACTTCTATCGGGTGTCACACTGCTCTCTGGGATTTTGACAATATGCAATATCACCCGTGGGTAAATGTGCACGGATTGAATCTTCCCGAACCTGCTCCCGTCGAAACGGTAAATGAAATAACTGTTGGCGGAAAAACTGTAAAAGTGGGGATAGGCATTCATGACAGCTCATCTTCACTCGCGCCATACTTTTCATTGAACAAAGGCAAGTTTTTACTGCTCTCCACCGGAACATGGTGCATCAACATGAATCCTTTCAACAAGGAGAAGCTTACTGCCGAACAGCTCGACAAGGATTGTCTTTGTTATATGAGCATCACCCGGCAGCCGGTAAAATCTTCAAGGCTTTTCCTGGGTCATCTTCATGAAGAAGGAGTGAAAATAATAAATAATCATTTTAAAAAGGGGGAAGACTATTACAGGAACATCAAAACGGACAAGGGGCTTCTTGCTTCATTGAGGCTTAAGAAAAGCAGGGAAAAAATCTTCTTTCAGAATGAATCGTATTCCAGGGAGCTGAAGGACTATGTCGACATGTATAATTTCAAATCATACGAGGAAGCGTATCATCAGCTTATGATTGAATTATGCGATCTCACCGTGGAATCAATAAAACTTGTTCTTCCCGAAAATGATGATATCGAGAATCTATATATTACCGGGGGTTTTTCGCGTAACAGTCTCTTCCTGCATCTGATCTGTGGTGCATTCCGGGACAAGTCAGTGTATACATCTGAGATATCAAACGGCTCGGCTCTTGGTGCAGCGCTCGTGCTTTCTGAAAAGAAACCGGTACTCAATTTAGGGCTTACAGCCTGCAAGGTCGATTAATAAATTTTTTGGCCCTTTGCGGGTAAATGCTGGCAGCAGTTAACCGAGCGAGTGCACTCCCACTACGACTGAAATCGGATTGAAAAGAATACATGGGTGATTAGTTAATCTTCCCGGGAATATTAACTTTGAGTGAAGCAAAACCTTCACTCATATGAGTTTATTTAGCCGGTTATTCATAATACTGACCTTTATTTCTGCCTGTTTGCAGGGACAGATGAATCCTGAAAGGCAATGGCCATCTTACAGGGGGTATCTCTCATCAGGTGTGCTGGATAATGCCGATTTGCCTGAAGCATTTGATTTCAGGACAGGAAAGAATATTCTCTGGAAAAAAGAAATACCCGGCATGGGACTGTCCAGCCCTGTCATCTGGGGTGATAAGCTGTTTATCACTTCTGCAATCAGCCAGACCGATAAAAGCGGATTAAAACCGGGGTTATACGGTGATGTCACTCCTGTGAATGACACATCAGTTCATGAATGGAAAGTGTATTGCATAGACAGAAAGACAGGAAAGACAGAATGGGAGAAAACAGCTTATAAAGGCGTGCCGAAGATAAAGAGACATCCTAAGTCAACACATGCAAATTCCACTGTTGCAACAGACGGCAGGCATGTTGTCGCTTTTTTCGGTTCGGAAGGGCTCTATTGCTATAACATGAAAGGTGAGCTCGAATGGCAGAAGAATTTTGGAGTTCTTAAATCGGTTTTCTTCATAATGAAAAATGCAGAATGGGAATTTGCCAGCTCCCCGATAATATATAAAGGTGTGGTAATCGTTCAATGCGATGTTCTTGAGAATTCGTTTGTCGCTGCATATGATGTAAAAACCGGAAAGGAACTCTGGAAAACTTTGAGGGATGAGTACCCGGGCTGGTGCACTCCAAACATATATCAGAATGCAGGGAAGGATTATATAGCTCTGAATGGATACAAATTGAGGGCCGGCTATGATTTCCTTACAGGCAAAGAGGTTTGGAGGATGAGCGGGGGAGGGGATATCCAGATCCCCACACCTATAAGCGGGAAGGATGTCATATATTTCAACAGCGCCCATGGCCGGAGCTCGCCAATCCTGGCGATTAAGAAAAATGCCACAGGCGACATTACCCTAAAAGAGAATGAAACAACAAACCAGGATGTTCTCTGGAGCCTTCCACGCGGAGGGTCTTACATGCACACCATGCTATTTTACAGGGACCACCTGTACAACATGGACTGGAACGGAGTTGTAAAATGCCTGGACCCGGCAACAGGGAAGGAAATTTTCAACGGAAAGCTCGGAAAGGCGGAGAGTTTTGTTGCCTCGCCGGTTGCTTCGGATGGAAGGATCTATATCGTGAGTGAACAGGGTGTTGTTTATACAATAAAGGATGGGACTTCCTTTGAGCAGATAGCAGAAACACCGATGGATGATGTTTCGCTTGTAGCACCGGCTATTGCAGAGGAAGCAATCTATTTCCGGACACAGAGATATCTGTATGGAGTAGGGAAGAAGTAATGCATTCTTTGCCGTTGGACTTAAGCCAACGGCAAAGAATTAGTCCCTCCTCAATATCTCCACAAGCGATTTTTCCTTTATCGACCGGAGCGAAAGAACTATCGCGGCAATTCCCGAAAGAAAGATCAGGAGTATCATTATAATAAGGTATGCCCAGGAAACTTCATGATTGCTTTCGAGCGAAGGCAATGTTGCAACAATTGCCGGGAAAATGCCAGTAAATATGCCTGAAACGAGTATCTGCATCTGTTCTGTAAATATCATCTTCCGAATCTTCCTGAATGAAAAACCAGTGGCAAGCATAAGCCCGAACTCGCGTCTTCTCTGGCTGTAATTCCTTAGTAGCACAAATCCAAGACCGGCTATTCCGATGATCATTCCAAGTGCGCCGAAGACAGCAAAAACAGAAAGGTAAGTATTTGTTATCTGGTAAAAAACAGCCAGCCTGTCTGATGTTCTTGTCACGTCGATACCGTATGTGCCGAAACGGTCAGTCAATAAATTATTATAGGTATCGGTTTTTGAAGGATTCCCATCTACCAGCATGATTGTGCTTCCTGAAACGGAAGGATATAATTCACTGAAGAATTTCCGGGATACGAGAACATAACCCTGGAAAACAGAGGATTGCAATCCTGCGGCAATGATTATGTTGACAGGCTTCCCGTTTTCAGCTCTCATCATAAGGGTGTCACCAACTGATATTTTCAGCCCCCAGTCAAGCACTGTCTGATCTGCGATTCCATAGATTGTTGAAGAGTCCGGTCGCTGTTCGATCAGTTTCCAGGGATTTACAGCTTCTTTGCCTTTGAGGGTTTTTGCAAATGAAAATGCATTTTCCGACATAAATTTTCGCGGATCAATTGCAAGAAGGGCCGGTGCTGCAATGTGGTTCAGGTTAAGGCAGCTCGCGTCGTTTCCCGAAGATCTTTTCATCTGAACGAATGACAGCTCCGAAAGGCTGTCTGCATCCAGGCCGAACGCAGCTTTACCTGAAAATGAGTTCATGTCTTCCTTCACAGGGATTGTTGTCTCAGCCCAGAGCAGGTACCCGCCTGTTCCTGATGACCTGTCATTTCGAATGGAATCAAAATCTTTCCTGTTGACAGCCGTGATAAAGAACGCGAAAATGCCTGCGGCAATGAATGCAACAGGGGTTATTGCACTCAGCGGGTAAAATGAATAATATAATCCGGAGATGTGGCTTGATTGTTCAGGTCTATTTCTGAACCTTTCCCCACTTTTTATATAACGCTGCCTGATAAAGAGCAGCATCGCAAAGAGCAAAAAGGTGCCTGAAAGAAAACACAGAGCGATTCTTTGAGAATCGGAAACAAACGAAAGAATAAAACTTATGACGGCAGCTGTGAAAACAAACGATAACATTATGATATTCCTGCGCATGGATGGGGGTGAAGCTTGCCTTTCTCCTGCAGTTTTGAGCTTTCCCAGATATCTCACAATCAGGATGTACATCATGAGGGTTGTGATAATGAAAGAAATGATGAAACCTGTAATCAACGGAACAAGGGTAAATTCAGAAGAGAGGGTATCAGTCTGCACGGCTCCTCTCCAGACCGAATTGAGTGCTGCCGTAAGGACTACATTTACAAGGTATCCAGCAAATGCCCCCGGGACACAGCCGGCCAGTGCAATGATTGAGGTTTCATTCAAGAGTATTTTCCGTATGGTCCTGTTCCTGAACCCGAGAGCATGCATCGAAAATACCTGTGTTTTCCTCATCCCGAAAAATGAAGATACTGCAAAGGAAAGGAGCATGACCGATGCAACAATCAGAAAAAATCCCAGTGCGAGGAACAATGTTGAGAAATCGACGCCCTGGCTTGCTGCATCAATTGAATCGGAATATAAGTCTGTAATGGAAATCCCTGCTGCACCCGGATCCATGGAACCCTTTAGATCTTTGGCAATGCTTTCAGGTGTAATCCCGGGTTCAAAACGGATCGATGTGGCGGGACCAAAATTATTTCCCCATATATTTTTACCTGTTTTATAATTAATAAATGCTTTTGGTGTGCCCCTGTATTTTTTCCAGTAAGCTTCATCCTTATCTCTTATTTCATTAAGCTTCACAGGCACACCTGCATCCCACTCAGAACATGATTCTTTTCCGGAGATTCCGGGGAAATCAGGCATCAGGGTGGAATCGGCCCATATCCCGTTCATGCCGACGATGCCTTTTATTATAAAATAGCCGGAACGCTCCTTAAGATGGCTCAGGGAATCGGGAGAAAACCAGGACATCATCAATGAATCTCCTTCTCTCACTTTCAGATCATTTGCGAGCCATTCATTGATCAACATCCCGTTGCCCGGTGGTATTTCAGGGTACAATGATTCAGGCAATGCGGATACAAAAGAATAGGGGGCAGCTCCGGACTTGCTTCCTATGCGGTTCGCAAGGTATGTTATGACAGGCGCTGCTGAAGGTAACTTTTCATTGATCCCGGTCAGCAGGGCCTGGTCAATGAAAACCCTGTCGGAAATGATCTCATAAGAATCATTTGCACTGACATGCCTGGTTTTCAATCCTATGTCATATGGAGTCAGGCTGTTTTGAATCTTTTCTTCGATCGATCCGGTTTTTGCTTCATCCCTGTTGAAAAGAATTCTGTTTATACTGATCCGGGTTCCTGATATTCTCTCCAGATCTGCGGTACTTATAAAAACATTCAGCGGGGTGATCTGGCTTATGGCAAGTGAAAAGTTTCCATCTTCTTCAGAAGTCAGGATTCTGCCGGTCTCCAAAACCGCTGAGTTGCCTTGTTCTGCAGCAGGGGCAAAAGGAGCATCGGCCGGGATGTCGCTGATAACCGGAATCCTTATGATTATTTCATCTCCTTCTTTCAATCCCAGCAGATCAGCCAGTCTCCGATTTACCATTGCCTTCCCTGGCTGGATTTGAATTGACCTGTTGCCATGAAAGGAGAAGAAACCTGTATCGACGGCAAGAATGCTTATGTTATTCATTGCCTTCTGTGTGCTGAAGTTTGTGACACTTCCTTTTATTTCCAGTATGCCGGTACAATCAAGACCCTGTGCGTTTCTGAGTTCTGAGGGAAGGCCCGGGTCGAGATAGCGGTTTCCGGAACTTGCAACTATCCCTGCATTGCCAAGATGGACCGATGCCGATTTTTTCAGGCTCGTTCTCACTGAGTTTCCCGTAAGGAGAGAACCTGTTATGACAGCACAGAGAAGAAGGATTATAATGACCTGGTAAAATACCTGCCTCTTGTAAAATACAATTGACCTGAAAGCCAGTTTCAGAATGCCGGGGATCATGACTTTACCAGTTTTCCTGCTTCAAGCCTGAGATTCCTGCTCATCTTTGATGCAAGTGAGGGGGAATGAGTGACCAGAATAATAGTAACACCTGTTTCCCTGTTAACAGCGGTAAGAAGATCGGCCAGGTTGTCTGCATTGTTCGAATCCAGCGATCCCGTAGGTTCATCCGCAAGAAGGATCCCGGGATTGTTTGCGAGAGCCCTGACAAGTGCAACTCTCTGGGCTTCGCCACCTGAAATCTGAAAGGGATATTTAGCCGAAATATCTTCTATGCCTGTCTGAGCCATAACTCCAATTATATGCTCTTTCTTTGAATAAAGCTCCTTCCGTGAATAACCGGAAGCCAGTAATGGCAGCAGAATATTTTCAAGAATGGTAAGGTGCGGCAGGAGCATGTGGTCCTGGAAGATGAAGCCGATATTCCTGTTCCTGTAAAGCGCTGCTTCATCATCCGTAAAGTTCCCTATATCGGTTCCCTCAAAAACAACTTTGCCGCTATCCGGCCTGTCAAGAAGGCCGATGATGTTCAATAGGGTTGTTTTTCCTGTGCCGGACGGACCCATTATTGCAATGCTGTCACCCTTTTTAACTTCAAGCCTCAATTCATCGAGCACTGTGCCGCGCTGAACATATGATTTTGTTACATTGTCGACTAAAAGCATTCGTAAGGTTCTTTAAACAATTACTTTATTGTAGACTTCCGCAAGTCCTTCAGACATTTTCAGGAGTGAATGATTTCTCAATACATTTTCCCTTGCCTTTGTCCCGAGCTCGCTTACTTTCTTCCGGTCATTCACCAGGAGTTCGATACTTTTGCTTAGCTGTTCGACATCATCGGGCAAATATAGGACACCACCTGCCGTGCCCTCTATTATTTCAGGAAATGCGCCTGTCGATGGCTGCACTGCCGGAACGCCTGCTGCTGCCGCTTCGAGAAGGTACAGGCCATATCCGTCATATTTTCTTACCGGCACACTGATCAGATCTATATTGCTGAAAAACTCTTCCTTTCCCGATCCTATGAAATCATCATAAATCTTCACTTCACCTGACAAGCCTGCAATCCTTATTTTTTCAATCTGGGCAGAAATGAAGGATTTATCGTCTCCCGTATATCCTCCCGATACATGGAGCTTCAGTGAAGGAATCCTGTTCTCCGTCCTGAGCTTAATAAAAGCATCCACAAGCTTGTCAAAACCATTATGAGAGTTAATTCTGCAGAAGTACCCTATCGAAGGCCAATTATCCTTCTTTACAATATTCAACAGGCTCCCGGGTTCGAAGCCAAGGGGGACAATATTGAATTTTTCGGATGAGATCCGCGTTTTTGAGATGAAAAAATCCCGGTAATACCTGCTTGGTGTTATGAAAGCATCCACATTGTGTGCTTCACCGGCAATAAGCTCCCAGGCCTGTGATTGCCATGGTTCTGCCATGTCGTTTATCCAGTCGTCCTCATTCAGGAGCGAGCATACGATCTTTACATTCATTTTTTTCTTAAGCTGCCCGGCAAGACCTATAACAAGTGCATTTGAAAGATGGATGATATCCGGCTTGCCATTGCTCCCGAGATAACCGGTCAGTCTTTGAAGCTCTTTTTCAGGAAATGCTTTTTTGCCCGTTATCATATTGAGAGTCATGTCCTCCATCCCTTCAGTCCTAGTCGTACCTGCTCTTTTTGCAGCCATCTTAAGCATGGCTGGTGAATCCAGTATCTTATCAAAAAATGATGGCATATTCCTGAGAAAAGGAACTTTTTCCCGGAGGTACAGAGAGATGGCCCCGAAGAAAACATTCTGGTCCAGGTCTTTGTCCGAGACAGAAGCATCAGGGGGAAGATACAGCGGAATGGCTGAAGCGACAGTTCCGGGAACCTTCCGGATTGACTTGAGATAGATCATATCGCGGTAGCAGTTGCCACAGTAAAATGATCCGCCTGACCCGGTAAGAAGATAAACTACTTTCATTTATTTGGATGGTGGGGGGTTACCAAAGGCAAGAAGCCGGCCGTCATCTGTCAGGATGTAAAATCGTCCGCCTGCCACTGCAGGGGAGGCGCTGACAGAGGAGCCTGCATTAAAGCTCCATAGCTTTTTACCATCAGCAAGGCTCAGGATCGTTGCAAATCCATCAGTGCCCGTGAAGAGAACTTTATTTTTTGAAATAACAGGAGAGCTGATTATCCTTCCGTTCGTCCGGAATTTCCAGGCCAGCTTTCCCGTTGCGCTGTTGTGACAATAAAGGTACTTATCCTCTGTTCCTATCACCATCATGTTGTTTCCCACGGCAGGGATTCCCAGGATAGCTCCCGAACCACCGGCCACTGTCCAGACCTTTTTGCCGGTGGCCGTATTGACGCAGTATTTTGTTCCGTCATAATCGCCGAAGTATGCAAAGTTGCCCGAAAGGGCAGGAGAGGAGGCAATGTACACACCTATGTCAATCGTGTCTTTTTCCCGCCCTGTAAGAGGGTCCACAATCCTTATGATGCCGTCGCAGCCACCGAAAACAATACTGTTGTTAAGTATTGCAGGTGTTCCGTTGACGTAATTATTTGTTTCGACTTTCCACATCAGCTTTCCCGTGCGCACATCGATGCAATGAATGTAATAATCATAGCTGCCCACAACGATCCCGGCCTGGTTGCCGGAAACCCAGACATTCGCAGAACCAGAGATCTGGTTATCAGTTTTATAAGACCAGATGAGCTTCCCCGACACTTTGTCGACAGCATTCAGGACGCCTTCGTTTGTGCCGACAATAACTTTATTTCCGAAGATTAGCGGCGCAGCCTCAAGCATGCTTCCGCATTCATATTTCCACTTTATTTTTCCGTCACTTGTAACAGCGATCAGTGTTCCCTTATCATTTCCAAAGAAAACGGTGCCGTCACTCACAACAGGTGATGACCTTGTCGGGGCGCCGGTCGGAAGGCTCCACAGCAGGGCCGGATTTGCCGGTAAAGGCGCATCGATGTTACCGCTGAGGTCAGATTTGCCCCGGAAGACGGGCCAGTCGGTGGAGGATTGGGAGAAAGCTGAAGCTGAGAAGAAAAAAGTTACACAGAGTGCCACAAAGAAATATTTAAATTTCAATGCTCCTGTTGGACAAACTGCTACTGCTTTCTCACTCTGAGAAAGTAAAGTTTCCTGGAATGATGCTGTAAGAGGCTCTGAAATAATACTAACAAATCCTCTCTGTATAAAGCAGAGTGAAGGCTCTTCAGCAGAGTCCTCGCATACCCTCACGCAAAGACCGCATTTTATGCATTTGGCATTCTCAAAGATCAGTCCCGTTTGATGGTTTACTTTTTTTGAAATGGGTGCGTTGACAACTTTTCCTGAAGGATCCTTGATTTTCATTTTTTCTGCAAGCCCCCTCAGGCTGCAGTCATTAAGAGCCCGGCAATCACAGTGCATGCAGGCGGCTGCTTCAAACGATGCATCTTCAGCAGATCCGGGTTCTTTGAACCTTTTCACTTCATCAGGACATTCTTTAAGCCATTCTATTTGTTCATCATTTTCGAGCTTGCCGATCCTGGAAGAGAAACCCTTTATCCTTTCTGTGGCAGGCACCCCGGTCTCCTGAACAAGCCCGAGCCTCTTTATCTCGCCCCCTATAAAGAGCCTTGTTTTTCTTATTGTAACCGGTTCGTCGATTTTTTTTCTCCTGCATGCGTTCTCGCAGAAAGCCTTGCAATTCAGGCAATTGAGCTCCCCCGATCCCATTTCGTCCGCGACAAGCCTGAAAGCAGAATCAAAGTCTTTCGCCGCCAGATACCTGTTCATCAGGGGAATGTTGTACCCTGCAGGGCAAACTATCCTGCAAGGTGCTTCACACTCAGCACGGTGCTCCGAAAGAAGGAGCTCAACAGCTTTCTTTCTTATTGCGGTCACATCGTCGCTGGAAATATCAATGTCCTGGCCATCCTGTGCCAATGCGGAACATGAAGGGATGAATGAATTTTTGTTCTTGTCTTTTACCAGGCAGACCATGCAGGATGAATAATGCGGAACCCCTTTCTTATTGCACAGCGTTGGAATGTAATATCCTGCTGCTTCAGCTGCTTCGAGTATGGTAGCGCCTTGCGGAACTTCCACTTCCCTGTTGTCTATTCTTATCCTAAGCATTGATGTTGACTATTTCAATGGCACTTTCAGGGCATGTTATCCTGCAATTGTCGCATTTTGTGCAGATACTCTGATCTATAATATGCCTTTCATAAGGCTTAAAAGGAATTGCCTTCACAGGGCAGTCCTGTGAACATTTTGTGCAACCGGTGCATTTTTCGGTCACTGTATACTTGATCAATGCATTGCACCTGTTCGAGCGGCAGAACCCCCTGGTATGCTCTTCATATTCCTCCCTGAAATACCTTAATCCTGTGAGAACCGGGTTCGGAGCTGTTTTCCCCAGACCGCAAAGACTGCCGTTCCTTACATCATTGCATAATACTTCAAGCTGGTCGATATCCTGCAGCGTTGCTTTGCCTTCTGAAAGTTTTGTAAGGATGTCGAGCATATGTTTTGTTCCCACCCTGCAGAATGTGCATTTGCCGCACGACTGTTTGTGTGTGAAAGTGAGAAAGTATTTGGCCATGTCAACCATGCAGTCGGAATCATCAAGGACAACCATCCCGCCTGAACCCATCATGGCGCCCATTTCAGTAAGCTTTTCATAGTCAACAGGAGTGTCGGCTTCGCTTGCCGGGATGCAACCTCCCGAAGGACCGCCAATCTGAACAGCCTTGAATGTTCTTCCGGCTGCCACGCCATTGCCGATCTGTTCGACTATCTGCCTTATTGTAATTCCCATTGGCACTTCGATAAGCCCGCCTTTGGAAATTTTTCCTGCAAGGGCAAAAACTTTGGTGCCTTTGCTCTTTTCCGTACCGATTGAATTGAATGCGTCAGCCCCGTTATTTATTATCCAGGCGACAAGACTTAAAGTCTCAACGTTGTTGACAAGCGTAGGCTGATCATGGAATCCTTTCACTGCAGGGTAAGGCGGGCGTAAATGAGGCGTTCCTCTCTTGCCTTCAAGTGATGCAATAAGCGCAGTTTCCTCACCGCACACGAATGCACCTGCACCTTCGAAAATATTTATGTCGAATGAAAAGCTGCTTCCAAGAATTTCTTCCCCGAGAATGTTATTTTCATAACAATGTTTTAGGGCTCCCCTTACCCTGGTTACAGCCAGCGGGTATTCGGCCCTTATATAGAATATGCCTTCGTCAGCTCCGGTGGCAATGGCGGCAATAAGCATTCCTTCAATGACCCGGTAAGGGAAAGATTCGAGAAGCATCCTGTCCATAAATGCACCGGGATCGCCTTCGTCGCCGTTGCAGACGACATATTTTCGTGTTCCGGCGTTTCCGGCGAAAATCTCCCATTTTGCACCCGTCCGGAAACCAGCTCCGCCACGACCTCTTAAGCCGCTTTCCTTTATGGCCTGGATGATTGTTTTTCCATCCTGCATTTTGAGGCATTTTCTCAGTGCATCAAAACCTCCCGTTTTGCAGTATTCTTCATACGAATCAGGAGGCAGGGTACCGCTGTCCTTTGTGGCTATATGAACCTGGTGCTGAAGGAAGTTATTGAGGTATTTTTCCCTCATTTCAGGAGGAATGTTAGCCTTGCTGCTCACCTTCTCATCCGAAAGGAAGGTGTCAACAAGATCATTTATCCCGTATTTGAGCTTTTTCTTCAGGTTACCCGGCTTGATATGGCGTAACAGTATGTCTTCAACTTCACGCTTATTTACATTGGTGTAACGTGAATGAACATTCCCTTTGGTGATTATCTCCATCAATGGTGTCTGGTTGCAGACGCCGACACATCCAACAGGTTTAAGCCGGACATTAAGATTATATTTTTCCCTTACGTCGAAGATCTCGGAAAGTATTTCCCTGCTTCCGCCTGCAACACAGCATGATCCTATGCCGATCCTTACTTCAGCTTCAGCTTCTGTTTCTTTTCCGTCGTGTTCGGGTTTTGCCTTTTTTGAGGCATGTTTAATAAAATCTTTAAGTATGTCTTCAGCCTGAGTGGGCTTTACGTGCCCGTATGTTTTTTCATCAATCTGGACAACAGGAGCAAGGGTACAGCATCCAAGGCATGCTACTTCCTCAAGTGAAAACAATTTGTCGGAGGATGTTGTCTCTTCACCTTCGATCTTAAGCACCCGTCTGAATGCATCAGATACAAGCTGCGATCCTTTAACATGGCATGCCGTACCTGCACAGATCTTTATCGTATGTTTCCCTGCGGGAAGATGCCTGAACTGCGAATAGAAAGTTGAAACACCGGAAATCTGCCCGGGTGTGATTTCAGTCACTTTACAGATATGCTTCAGTGCATCCGAGGGAAGATAATTCAACCTCTTCTGAACTTCCTGCAGGATAAGTATGAGCTTTTCCTTTCCACGACCTGTCCTTTCGAGAACTTCATCCACCACCGCCGCGACGTCAACATGCGGCTCTTCGCTGCAGCTGCATTCTTTGCCTTGTATGTTATTTTCTTTCTTCAATTTTCAGCAATGCAATAAAGATTCTTCTTCCCTCTTATGAAAATTTTGCCTTCCGAGAATGCAGGAGTGCAATCAGCACGTTCACCCAGGGGGGATTCTGCAATGAGCTTGAATTCTGGCCCTGCACTTACAATATGCATCACACCGGAACGGTCGAGCATATAAACTTTGTCGCCGGCGATAATAGGCGAAGCATAAAAAGGATCGTCAAATATATGTGTCCACAACGTATCCCCTTTCATTGCATTATAACATGCTGCATCACCAACGCCATTTGAAATGAAAAGGTATTGATCATTTGCGACGGGGCTTGAAACATTCGACACGAACATGTTGTCCTCCCATACAATCGATGCACCCGGGCCGGGCTTGATCGCCGCGAGCTTGGCATAGTCGGTTTCAGCATAAACCAGCTGGGAGTTTGCAGCAACTGAGGGCGCAACATCCCCGCTCATGCATTCCACAGCCCACAGCTGTTTGCCTGTTTCCGGATCATAGCCTTCGACATCAGGATTTCCGTTGATAATTACACACGGGCTTCCTGAAAAATATGCAATAACAGGAGATGACCAGACCGGCCTGCCGGTTCTTGGTGTTTCCCATTTTACTTCACCATTCTTAAGGTTTATCCCCATCAATGAGAGCTTTGCATCACTGTCATACTGCACTATCAAAAGGTCTTTATAAATAAGGAGGGATGAAGCATAACCATACACATTTGCAGGCAAACCGATATTTTTCGACCAGGCTGATTTGCCGTCATGATCGAAGCAGGCGAGGTTGCCGTTTGCAAAGATTGCACAGACATATTTTTCATTCACTGCCAGTGTTGAAGTGGAAAGCCCTCCGTCAGCATCCATTTCGGGAATGCCGGAAGGTTCACCTTCGAGGCCTGAAGCCTTTCCTGTCCAGAGAAGCTTTCCTGAATTCTTATCATAGCAGTAAACCTCGACATCTTTGTCCAGCCCTCCGGAGAGGAAAAGTTTATCTTTCCATATGACGGGGGAATTCTGGCCTTCCTTCGGTACCTCAGCTTTCCAGGCTATGTTTTTACTCTCGCTGCCGTTCCACTCGGTGGCATAGCCTTCGCCGCCGGCAATACCGCGGGAATCCTGTCCCCTGAAAAAGGGATAGTTGACGGCATCAGCTTCTAAAACAGAAGCAGACGCTTCGGACCTGTTCCTGTTTCTTTCTTTTTTTTCTTTTGCACCGGGATCAGGGAGGGCAGCTCTCAGGAAGAAGGTTGCACCAATAGCTGCAATGAACACGACTGATGCGAATGTTAAAAGGTATTTTCTTCCCGCTTTTCCTGCACTCTCAGTTTCAGGTTTTATTTCACTGAATGACGGCAGTGTTTTTTCTGTTGAAGAAATCAGCTGCTGACAAATGATGAATATTATTGCACCGGCAAGAAGCAGGTAAGAACCCGATTCCACCTGCCACCGTGATGAAAAATATGCCTTCCTGGCCATGAGGTCCATTGCCCTTACCTGTTCTGCATTTTGTGCATTCGCGGGGTCCCTGTCGTATTGCTCCTTTACTGAAAGCAGGACAGGGTTATCAAGAGGATTTATAGTCTTCAGCTGAACAAGGCTGAATATCATCGTAACAGCTACGATGAAAGTGAATCCTAAAGCTATCTGGCTCAGGATCTTCAAAATTTTAATATGCTTCTCTGCCAGGGTGAAGTTCATTCGGCTGCCTTTAATTTAATTGGACAATATTTGAGACATCTTCCGCAACTGAAACACTTGCCCTGATCAGGCCTGTATTCATTCCGCGATGATCGTACAGCCATTGAAACCAGTGCCATTCCGAGGGAGATGCCTAAAAATACCCCCGCCCATGGTGAATATTTGCGAAACCTGTCGAGAATGAGTCTTTCCTGTTCAAAAAGCTGGGCTTCCGTCTGACCGGATTCCTTGAATGCAACAGCGGCCTTTGACACTGATTCAATTCCTGTTTCCTTTTCAGTGCGGATCTCCCTCGCAAGCCTGACATCCTTATTCGAGCCGGCCAGTGCAGGTGAAATATTCCTTAAAAGAAGGCCGAAGGCGATTGCAAGCAACGGCATCATCAGTGAGTAAATGATGAATCTGCTCCTGGTCTTTTCAAGAGGTTCGGGAGCCGGTTGCAGGTCAGATGGCCTGATTGCATTATACGGGCAGGAATTTTCACACAGCCTGCAATTGGTGCATTCAGCAGGTGTAATGGTGAGGTGTTTTCCTGCGAATCTTGAGAAAATTCCGAGAAGCACCCCATACGGGCAGAGAAACCTGCAGTACGGCCTGCTTACGAAAATTCCGGCAAGCAGGAGAAGCGCGCCGAAAACTATCATTGTGTAAGGTGCATCAAGCCTGAAGATGCCGATAAAAGGATCATACCTGCAGATTAGAAACTGGGAATTGGTCGCTGAAAACAGCACCGCAAGTGAAAGGTAAACGAATGGTACTGATGCGAGTACAATTTCAGCCGGTCGGGGAATATTAAGCGGTTTTATGCCTGTAAGCTCCTGTATGGCGCCGAGCGGACAGACGCCTGCGCAGAATACACGTCCGTACATCAGTGCAAAGACCAGCGGGATTATAAAGAACAGTAAGGCCGTAACCGGTATGGCATAGCTGGAGTTGAACATTGCGAGGGAAACATTCTGAACCGAACCGACAGCACAGATGCACCCCTGACGGTAAAAACCGAAATATGCGAGCGAAAAGACTGACATCCAGACAAGCCCCTGTCTTGAACGTTTTTTTATTGCAAGCCAGGAAGTAACGGAAAGCGCGCCAACAAGCACTGCAACATCGAAGTATTCCCAAGCAGGATCCCTTTGCTTTGGCAACTGGTTTTCAGGGTAGACATAGCCGGATTCGAACTCGGGTCTGGGGAAGCGGTCTTGTGCCAGAGATACTGTGTGCCAGATGAGAAGTATGAGTAAGATAATGTATGAAAGATATTTTTTTATCATTTTTAAATATGTTCATGAATATTGGGTCCCGGGTCAACCAGCACAAGGGACCAGGCACCATTCATTTCTTAGTTTTCTCTTTTTCCAGGTACGCCATTTCCGCCGGTATCCTGCTGATTGCATTCGAAGGACATGTCCTTGCAATGGAGCATTCGTTGCAGTTCTGGCACAGGTCGTGATGTATCTGCATGTAAAGTGATCCGTTCCCAAAATCAGCGCAGCCTTTAACGCATTTTGCACAGCCGTCGCACAGCTTTTCGTCGATGGTGTACTGGAAATATGGTTCTTCAACAAAAGTTCTCGTGATTGCACCGGTCGGGCACATCTGGTTTTCGGCGCCGGTACTTATTGTTTTAACACCCTGTCGCAGGTAGCCTCCGCAAAGATCGCAATAACCGCACATCTGAAAAGCATGCGTACACTTCGAAGCAGACGGCGTCATCACACAGTTTGTCTTGCACTGTCCGCACTGGGTACATTTCAGCGGATCGATCTGCCAGACATATGCCGACGTATTTGTCTTCTTGATCAGCATTGCGGGAATGACGACGAGTGGAGCGGCAACGATTATTTTTCCTGCCGTCCTGACAAACTCGCGCCTCGACTGATATTTGTTTTTCTTCTGACTCATCAATTGAGTATTGATTACCGGGAAGGGGGTTTTATTCCGGAGCAGTTATATTTATTACAGCCTGCAATTTCCGGACAGCCTGTACAGTCCCTTCCGAATGCAGCCTTCTTTCCGAGCAACAAAACAGTGAGCCCGAGAAAAATCATCAGTCCATACCTGATTACTTTATTAAGAAAGTCAATTCTTGTCATGATGCCTTAATTTTCCTTTGTGTTCTTTGTGCTTTTTCCTTTGTGCCCTTTGCGGTCAAATTTTTTCTCTCTGTCCACCCCTGACCCCCAGGGGGGCCCGCTAAAGCACAAGGTCACTAAGGGTTTATTCTTTTAAATACATATAACTTCGAATCATCCGGGTTTGCAGCATATATTGTTTTGCCGTCTGCTGATGCCACATCGAGCGGAACAGCCGGTGCAAATTTATTCCTGGATGAAACAAGCTCAACAAATTCTCCCTTTTCATTTAGGATCTTTATCCTGTTAAGACCCTTTTCAGCTGTTACAAAACCGCCCGGGATCACTGCAAAATGCGCAGGATTGCAGCATCCGCAAAAATTTTCAGGAGCCAGGCCAGCCGAGCCAAACTGACTGATAACAGATCCTCCGGCATTACGTGACTCGATCCTGCGGTGACCCGTGTTTGCCACAAAAAAGGAATTATCCTGTTTCAGCGAAACATCAAAATAAGCGCTTGGAAGTATGAACCGGGGATCGTCATTTCCTGCAATGGTCTTAACTTCGCCGCCTTTGTCAATTATATATACCAGCCTGTTGCCAGCATCTGCAAAAGCAATCCTTGCAGCATTTGAGGAAATGCTGGTAATTATGCAGCCTTTTTCGAATGGTCCGAATTCATTGATCATCTTACCCGTCCTGTCAATCACAAGTACCTGGTCCATCGTGGACGCATACAAAGTATCATTAAAGACTGCCAGTGCAGAGACCGGCGTTTCAGTGTTCAACTTCCAGGCAGAATTATCCAGGTCTGCACCAAGGCATTCTATGAATGAGCTGCCTCCGATAAAAACTTCGCCAACGGTCGAAACAGCCACAGCTTTCAGTCCTCCATCCTTCACCTGAAACTCCTTTGTAATTTCCCAGGCATCCTTAAGATCAGCAGGGGTATACGAGGCATTTCGTTCCGGAATATCTTTGACCGGCTTCACTGAATCATATACCATATAGCCGATGAAAACCAGGATGATCAGGATCGAAGCATATGAAGCAATCTTTTTATTCATGCTATTCCGGTTTGCTTATATTAAGACACAAAAGATTTCTTGAATCCCTCATTATCAGGTATTTGCCTGCAATGGCCATAGGTCCCCAAGCTTCAATCCCGTTCAGTATCTTATGGTTTGCAAGTGTAGTTGCCCCGGATCTGTCAATTTTGAAGAGATACAGCATTCCGTCATCGTCGAGCAGGTACATCTTGTCACCCGTCATAATATAAGGTCCAAGTCCTCTTCCGAACCTCGCTTCTTTTCCACTGGACCACACTGGTTTGAGCAGGTCTGACCTGTTAAAGCACACCAGCTGCTTCTTCAATGCTCCGGCATTTTCGGGCATTACTGTCCACAGGTTCTCACCATACAGAACGGGTGTCTGCTGATCGCTGGCAATACCTTCATTGGCTTTATGCAGGTCCTCTGCGGAAGCTGAGAATTTAGTTCCGTCAAAATCCACCTTTACTTTCGCACCACCTGCTCCATAGCTTCCGAAAACTGCAACCTCGTTATTACCAATATAAACCGGTGAAGCTGCAGTAGTTGCAGGGCTCCATCCTTTCGTGAGCCAGAGAAGCTTTCCGCGATCAGCTTCCTCAGCCGAGATGCCGCAAACTCCGCCAACCGCATTATAGACGTACATCTTTTTGCCATGAATTGTCATGGGCATTATGGAACCATGTGACATCTTCAGCGAATCGGGATTAGGTGTCTGCCAGACCACTTTTCCTGTGGCACAATCAACCCCAATCATAAGCGCTTTGACACCTGGTGCAAGAACAGCAATCTCATTATCGATAAGCGGGCATTGTCCTGAATAAAAATCAGGTGTCACCTGTCCTGTCTTGCTGCCCGGTTTTCCATATTCCTTCTCAAGGTCCAAGGTCCACAGGAGCTTCCCTGTGAGAGGGTCAGTGCACATCACATGTGACCTTGGCCCGAGTGTAACGACATACCTGTCAGTAACTGCCGGGATTGTCCGTGAATAACCATGGTTTCGCTTGAGCTCTACCCGGTACCATCTTCTCCAGAGCTCCTGTCCGTCGGAGAGTGACAGGCATCTTAGGACGTCGGCTTTCCTTCTTTCATTGTAATCTAAAATGTACACACGGCCATTGTGCACCACCGGCCCTGAATATCCTTCACCGAGTGTAACCCTCCAGACGACCAGGGGACCGCTTGTATCCCACGATTCGGCAAGAGGAGTGGGGTCCTTGCTTATATTGTCATAATCACTTCCCCTGAACCTTGGCCAGTCGCCTGATTCGACAGTGTCGGTCATCTGACCGACGGAATCATAGTATTCTCCGATTATTACAGAATCTGACCTTGCTTCCATAGGGGGCCTGTTGTCCATTCCCGGAACTCTCAGCATTGTATCGAAAGGCGCAGGTTTAAGCAGCCACCAGAAAAACACACCGGTGAATACGGTGGCAATGACGCCGGTTACCAATATATTACTATGTCGGAAAGGTGACATAAAATATTAATTCAATGAGATATAAAAGGAATTATGTTCTTCAAAGATAATGATTATATCGAACGGTTAACGGGCATGTGCTTAAAACGAAAAATAACGAATTGATAACGAATAGACAAAACTCCTGATTGCAATCCGGAATACTTAAATTTACACATTATAAAATTCTATTTTTTTTGAAAAAAGGGAAAAAATGCCGGGATTCATCTCCAGTCCGGGGAAATTATCCTTTGGGAAATGCGGATCTGAGGAGCGCTTCGTTTGTTTAGTTAATAAACACAGATATGAAAAAAAGAAAACTTGGAAAAAGTGGCCTTGAAGTATCCGAAATAGGACTCGGGTGCATGGGCATGAGTTTCGGTTATGGGGTGATTGCTGACAAAAAGCAATCGATCGACCTCATTCGCAAAGCTGTGGAACTCGGTGTAACGTTCTTCGATACTGCCGAAGTTTACGGACCTTATATCAATGAAGAGCTCGTTGGAGAAGCTCTTGAGCCATTCAAAGGAAGTGTAGTGATCGCCACAAAATTCGGCTTTAACATTGGCGGGCCCGGTGTTGACAGTAATCCTGAGAGAATAAGGAAAGTTGCTGAAGCTTCACTTAAAAGATTACGGGTTGATTGCATAGACCTCTTCTATCAGCATCGTGTTGATCCCAATGTGCCTATTGAAGATGTTGCAGGCACTGTAAAAGACCTGATCAGGGAGGGCAAAGTGAAACATTTTGGCCTGTCGGAGGCAGGTGTAAAGATAATCCGGCGTGCTCATGCCGTTCAGCCTGTAACGGCGCTTCAGAGTGAGTATTCGCTCTGGTGGCGTGAGCCTGAAGCTGAGATCATTCCAACACTTGAAGAACTTGGAATCGGTTTCGTGCCTTTCAGCCCGCTCGGCAAAGGCTTTCTCACAGGAAAGATTAGTGAAACCACAACATTCGACAGCAAGGACTTCAGGAGCACTGTGCCACGGCTGAGTCCTGAGAACCTGAAGGCCAATATGGTTTTTGTCGATTTGCTGAAGGGGATAGCTGTAAGGAAAAATGTCACTCCTGCACAGGTTGCAATCGCCTGGCTGCTTGCTCAGAAACCATGGATCGTCCCTATACCAGGTACAACGAAGATTGACCGTCTGGTTGAAAACCTTGGTGGTGCTTCAGTTACGTTCAGTAAGCAAGAGCTCCAGGAAATTGAACCCGGTGCCGCAAAAATAAAACCAGCCGGAGACAGGTATTCAGAAGGGAGTGCGAAGCTGATTAACAGGTAAGAAAATAAACACGGAAACACTGAGACACGGAGAGCAAAGTGTGATACGCAGGAATTAGTAATCCCTTGTTAAAAAGGTGAAACAATAAACCTGTTAACTTCAACCACTTCTGTTAAGATAACAAATTCTTTTTTGATTTCCAATAGTACAGTGCATATATAATATTAATTTATAAGAAGGATTATGTTAATATTATTAAGTATACACTACTGTATGGGCCCATATATTAATTATATCTCTGGATTTGATTAAATATATTTTTTTATTCGAGAATTAAATATAGTTTTGGGGGCTGAATTTTTAATGAATTGATATGTGCGGAATAGTTTGTGTGTTTGACCTTAAGCCTCATCATCGTGATCTCAGGCAGGTTGTGTTAAAAATGTCAAAGAAAGTCAGGCACAGGGGACCTGACTGGTCAGGAATCTTTTGCAGCGATCATGCAATTCTTGCACACGAGAGGCTTTCAATAGTCGACCCACAGTCGGGCAGGCAGCCCATTCTCAGCAAGGACGGGAACCTTGTTCTA
>DATGWQ010000274.1:0-57645 GCA_035299385.1 Bacteroidales bacterium
TCTTTCTGAAATCCGAATTTCATTCCGACCGGATCTTTCCTGTCTAACAACCTGGCGGCGGTTTCATTGATAATATAGTTATTAAGTGAGTCGTCCCTGAACTGGCTGGAAAATCCGCGACCAGACACCAGTTGAAGATTATAGAAATCCAGGAATTCAGGGTCAATAGCCATCCGGAAGACCTTTGTCATTGATTCAGCCGGCTTGCCTTCCCAGGCGCCAAGTCCTATTGAAGTAATGCTGTGCGGAAGCAAGGATGAGGCGGAAACACCTGATATTTTAGCGTTATTTCTTATCTCATTTACCAGGAAACCCGGATTTTTCCTCAGGTCCGGATCCTTTATTGCGATGTTCAGTATATTCCTGCTGATGAATCCATGGTCTTTGTCTTTCATGTATCTGAGCTGACTCCGCATAGTCAGGGCTGAAACCAGTGCAACGATGGAAATCGTATACTGAATCACAAGCAATACATTTTTGAGGAAGCCTGATTTTCTCTTTCCCGAGATATCTGTGAATTCCTCTTTGATGAGTCTCAAAGGATTGAAAGAAGACAGCGACAAAGATGGCAAGAGCGCCGCCAGCACCCCCATGAGAACTGTCAGAGCAATGATCAGGAAAGGCATTGAATCCCCGAATATCATCCGGTATGTCAAAGGCCTGTCCATAAAGTCGGCGAAGACCGGAAGCAAAAGGCTGACAAGTCCCAGGCCAGTGATAAGGCCACCCAGGGAAAGCGCCAGGGATTCAGCAATCAGCCTGAAAATAATCCTGGTTCTGCTGCTTCCTGTAACTTTAAGTATTCCAATTTCGCGGCCGCGGCTGAAGGATCTGGCAGTTGCCAGATTCATATAATTGATGCAGGCTATAAGAAAAATGATAATCCCTATTGAAGCTACCAGGAAAATGTACCGTATGTCGCTCTGGACGGAAGTATCGAAACCGTTCTGCCCGCCAAGATGAATTTTATTCAATGGCTGAAGGACCCATTTCATATTTTTAAATAGTGGCGCCTTAGGCAGATGCCTGTCAGCAATGCCTGCAAGGTCATCGGGAATTTTATCCGGATCAGAATTTTCGGACAGCTGGACATATGTAAGATAATTGAAATTTGACCACCGCTCGACCTTGTCCCGTCCTCCTGATACCACACAGAGTGTTTCAAAACCTGTAAGGAAATCAAAATTAAAATGTGAATTCAGCGGTATATCTTCCAGGACTCCGCTGACTGTATACACATATTTGTTATTTGCTTTTATTGATTTACCAATAGGATCCTGGTTTCCGAAGTATTTTAAGGCCATGCTCCTTGTAAGAAAAAGTGAAAATGGCTCTTTCAGCGCTGCGGCTGGATCTCCTGAAAGCACCGGAAAGGTGAACATTTCAAGCAAGTCATAGTCGGCATATAAAAATCCTTTTTCCGCGAACAGGGTGGAATTGTACTCCAGGGTGGCCGAAACAAGTTTGCACCTGCATGATCTTACCACTCCCGGAATCTCCGAAACCATGGCATCTCTCAGAGGTGCAGGAGTGACAACATCGCGGGGGTTGCTCTTATCATTGAAAGCACCGAGCTGAGTCAGCACCCGAAAGATACTACCGGTATTTTTATGATACCTGTCGAAGCTCAATTCATAGCTGATGTAGAGCATTATCAGAATACATGATGCTATCGCAACAGAAAGGCCAATTACACTGATAAGGGATTGACGTCCCTGTTTCAGAACAGACCTTACCGGGAGTATTAACATCTTTTTCATGAATGATGAATTTTGATCTCCTCTCGTACTTTCTTTAATAATGGACAGCTTTGCGTTTGATGACGCTGCATACGTGCTGTGAAATGCATGATTTTCATTATGAACGACTTAAAATTGCTTTTTGAAGCAGTTCGATCATGAAATGTCTTCGTTTGCAAAACAGAATTGGAAATGCGGCGGAACAGGAAGAATTTTGATCTGATAATATTCAAATGAAATGATTTCAAGAAAGATAATACCCGGGATAATCATCCTGTTTTCAGTGCTGAGCAGCATTTCAGGACAAACATGTACCTCCCTTTCTTCCAGGGTTGGGAACATTGCTGACAGAATAGGAGAATTCATTTCTCCGGAATCAATTTTATATCCTGAAAAATTTGATTCAGCTAAATCCAGCTCAATTGCCGAAAGGATGGATTATTATAAAGTGCCTGGAGTTAGTATTGTGATTTTTAATGAAAATGAAGCTGTCACATTAACTTTCGGTACAACCAAAGCCGGCCTGAACCAGCCGGTCAATAAGCAAACCTTGTTCCAGGCTGCATCGACAAGCAAGCTTATAACCTCAGTTATTGTGATGAAATATGTACAGGACGGAATCCTTGATCTGGATACGGATGTGAACAGCTATCTCAAAAGCTGGAAAATCCCCGGCAATGAATTCACCCGGTCAAAGAAAATCACGCTAAGGCTTCTGCTTGTTCATGATTCGGGGCTGCCCTCTACCAATTTCAGCTTCAGTGAAAACGATGGCACCCTTTCTTTACAGAATGTTCTGAATGGTTACCCGGAAGCAGGTAACGAAGCGGCAATACCGGTTAAGGAACCGGGTTCCGGCTGGCAGTATTCAAATATCGGATTTGTCCTTATCCAGATGATTCTGGAAGACGTCACGGGTAAGAAATTCGCTGATATTGCCCAGGAGATCATTTTTAAACCATTAAAAATGAAATCAAGCACATTTGTCTATCCGCTTGTCAAGAGTTTTTCAGGAAACGAGGCTATTCCTCATACAGGCGATGGAAAAACAGGACAGCCTATGATGCATCCTGTTGCTCTTGCGCACGGTGGTTTGATGACCACTCCTTCCGATCTTGCAATTTTCAGCAAGGAAATAATCAAAGCTTACAAAGGAGAAAACAGTGAATTGATTCACTCTGAATATGCCCGCCAGCTGCTGTCAAAACAACTGGAGCTCGATCCAAAGATGTTCGGATTCCCTGTCTCAGAAGGACTTGGAGTAATGTTGATTGAGAAAGGCGATAACCTGCTGTTTACTCATCCGGGCAGTAATCTGCCTGGCACCAACTGCTGGCTTATTGCTTCTCTTAAAAGCGGTGAAGGTGCAATAGTGATGACAAACGGTGAACAAGGCGAGCTGCTGGGAATAGAGATTATAACTGCTGTTTCGAAAGAATTTGGCTGGTGAATAGCGATTATCGAAAAAGCATCTCACTATTCCACACCGCAAGTCTGCCCCATATTTGTCAGAGAGTCTGTTCTTCCTTTGCTTAAATGACAAAAGCGGCGTGAACAGCAGAATATAAAAGGCTGAAATAATTACCTTTGAAATGCATTCAGCCTCTTATTATGAAAAACATCCTGGTTGTTACGGTACTTTGCACACTTATTTCATGTTCTTCCGCTTACGAAAAGCCTTCAGTTAAAACATCCGGCAGGGAAGTAGTGGCTTTCCGGGCCCTCCCTTTTGAAATTACTGATGTGAAGCTCCTCGACGGACCATTTCTCCATGCCACAGAGCTCAATATTAAATCCCTTCTCGGCTATGAACCTGACCGGCTTCTCTCAAAATTCTACAGTGAAGCAGGAATGAAACCCAAAGCTGAACATTACATGGGCTGGGAAGATGAATCTCTTGCAGGACACAGCCTGGGACATTACCTGAGCGGTTGCTCACTTATGTACCAGTCTACTGGCGACAAGCAATTTTTGGAAAGGGTCAATTACATCGTCGATGAGCTTAAGAACATCCAGGATTATGACAGCAGCGGTTACCTGGGAGCCTCTCCCAATGCAAAGAAAATTTTTGAAGACGAGATTGCCAGGGGCAATATCAGGTCCCAGGGTTTTGATCTTAACGGGATCTGGTCGCCATTTTACACCCAGCATAAAATACTTGCCGGGCTGAGAGATGCATACAGGCTCTGCGGAAACCAGACTTCACTTGAAGTGGAGATGAAATTTGCTGACTGGATTGGATCAGTAATGTCGTCTCTCACACCTGACCAGGTGCAGGAAGTGCTCAGGTGCGAATTTGGGGGCATCAGCGAGACGATGGCTGAGCTCTATGCTGATACGGGTGAGAGAAAGTACCTTGATGTTGCTAACCTATTCTATCATAAGGTAATTCTCGACTCACTTAAAAAAGGAAAAGACATACTTCCCGGGAAACATTGCAATACAATGATTCCAAAGCTTATTGCCCAGTCCAGGATTTATGAACTCATGGGGGACACCTCCGCGAGAAAAGAAGCAGAATTTTTCTGGAAGACTGTTGTAAATGATCATTCATATGTAACTGGGGGAAATGGCAATAATGAGTATTTTGGTCCCTCCCGGAAGCTCAGGAACAGGCTGGGAGAAGGCACCACTGAATCGTGCAATGTTTATAACATGCTGAAGCTCTCTGAACATATTTTTGAATGGGATGCATCTGCTGAAGTGGCTGATTTTTATGAAAGGGCATTGTTCAATCACATACTTTCTTCACAAAATCCGGATAACGGGCATGTGACTTATAATCTCTCTCTGGATATGGGTGGTTTCAAGGATTTCCAGGATCCATACTGGTTCACCTGCTGCATCGGAACAGGTATGGAGAACCACTCCAAATACGGTAAAAATATCTATTATCATAATGAAAATGAACTTTTTGTATTTCAGTATATAGCTTCTGAACTTAAATGGAAGGAGAAGGGAATTGTGCTGACGCAGAAGACAGGTTACCCGGAGGAACAGGGGTCTGAGCTTGAATTCACGTGTGAAAAACCTGTCAGGGCAACCCTCATGATAAGGTACCCTTACTGGGCAGAGAAAGGTATCATAGTCACGGTTAACGACAGGAAGCAGAATATCAGAACATCAAATTGCAGCTTTATTCCGGTCACGCGTACCTGGAAAACAGGCGACAGGGTAAACATCAGCCTGCCTTTCAGCCTGCGGCTCGAAAGCATGCCTGACGACAGCAACAGGGTGGCAGTAATGTATGGCCCACTTGTGCTGGCCGGAGAGCTTGGCCCGCTCAAAGATACTGCCTCAACTGACGCAATGTATGTGCCGGTGTTTATGACCGGGAACAGGAACCCGGCAGCATGGATCAGCCCGGTTGAGGGAAAAACAAATACTTTCAGAACTGTCAATACGGGAAGGCCCCGGGATATTGAGCTGAAGCCATTTTATACGACATATGACAACAGATATTCCGTTTACTTCGATCTTTTCGATGAAGAAGGCTGGAAAGCCAGGGAAGATGAGTACAGTGCGGAGCTGAAGCGCATGAAAGAGCTGAAGGAAGCAACAATCGATTTTGTGCAGCCCGGTGAGATGCAGCCTGAGAGAGACCACAATTTCAAGGGTGAAAAAACCACGCCCGGATCGTTTAAGGACAGGGCAAACAGGGAGTCGAGAGGAGGCTGGTTCTCCTTTGATATGAAAGTGAATCCGACAGGAGCCAACTCGATTGCAGTTGAATACTGGGGCGGTTTTCCGGGAGCTAAAACTTTCGATGTTATTGTTAATAAAATAACAATCGCCACCGAAAATATAAGTGAAAAGAAGGAAGGAAAATTTATAACAGAGGTTTATAAGATTCCGGAGGAGCTCACAATAGGAAGATCAAAAATAACAGTCAGGTTCCAGGCGCATCCGAATAATATGGCAGGCCCGGTATTCGGAGTAAGAACTGTGAAAGAATAAAACGCAAAGAACGCAAAGCAAAACTTTTGTGTCCTGGCGCCTTTGTTGCAAAAAAAAAGAAAATTCCTTAAGCTAAAATATGTTCGAGAAGGATCTTAATACCTATTGAGATAAGGATTATCCCGCCCAGGATCTCGACTTTGTTTCCGAGCCTTTCCCCTGCCGATTTACCTATTCTGATCGCTGTCATCGAAGCAAGGAATGTAACAACGCCGATCAGGATACCCGCTCCCCAGATCTTCATCTCGAGAAGCGCAAGGCTGACCCCTACGGCAAAAGCATCTATGCTCGTAGCCACTGCTGCAGTGCAGAGCATTACCGGGTTGCTGTAATCCTTTATTTCTTCTTTTTCTGTTTTGCTGCCTTCAATTATCATCTTGATACCCAGGAAAAGCAGCAACCCGAACGCGATCCAATGATCGGCATTCTTCACTACCCCTGAAAATGCCGTACCAAGGAAATAACCTGCAATAGTAAGTCCTCCCTGGAATAATGCAAATACTGTTGCCACGCGTGTTGCCTGCCTGAAGATTATACTATTCCGGACTACGCCATATGACAATGAAACCGCGAAAGTATCGAAAGATAATCCAAGTGCTATTGCGAGTATGGTAATGTAATCCATTTCTAAGTATCAGGCCGGCAAAGATAAATATATGCCGAAAGTTATGTAAAATTGAAAGTATTATATTTGTCACCTTTAGTTATTTATTATGAGAGCTGTAATTCAAAGAGTTACAAAAGCTTCAGTGACTATTTCCGGCCAATTGAAGGCTGAAACGGGAAACGGCCTGCTTGTGCTCGTGGGAATTGAGGAAGCAGACAACAATCAGGATGTTGAATGGTTAACCAATAAGATCGTTCAGCTGAGGATTTTCAACGATGAGGATGGAGTCATGAATGTACCTGTTATCGATACCGGCGGCGAGATACTGGTCGTCAGCCAGTTCACCCTTCATGCAAAAACAAAAAAGGGCAACAGGCCATCCTATATCCGTGCTGCCCGTCCCGAAATTGCAATCCCTCTTTATGAAAGTTTCGTCAGGCAGCTCTCGGTGCTGCTTGGCAAAGAAGTGAAGACAGGAGAATTCGGGGCAATGATGGAGGTCGGATCGGTGAATGACGGCCCGGTAACAATCATAATTGACACAAAGGAAAAGGAGTGAAAAACATGAACAGCAATAACAAGGGGCCCGTGGCATCGAAAAGATCTGTACTGCTTGTGGCAACTTTCGCGGCATTCCTCACTCCTTTCCTGGGTTCTGCTGTGAACCTTGCCCTTCCTTCAATAGGGAGAGAGCTGAACGCCTCAGCTATTGGCCTTGGCTGGGTTATCAGCAGCTTCATTTTATCATCCGCTGTTTTCCTGCTTCCTTTTGGGCACCTGGCCGACATCAAGGGAAGAAAAAAAATATTTTCACTGGGAATCTTCCTGTTTACTGTATCGACCTTCCTGATTGTATTTTCAAAAAGCATAACCAGCCTCATCATACTGAGGATCTTCCAGGGTCTGTCGAGTGCCATGATATTCGGCACCAGCCTGGCTATCATTACTTCAGTATTTCAACCGGGCGAACGGGGAAAGGCTATGGGGATCAACATCACTGCAGTTTACCTCGGGCTTTCAACGGGACCGGTAATAGGTGGCCTGCTTACACAATACTTTGGCTGGAGGAGCATCTTCATATTCCTGATCCCTTTCGGTATAGTTTCGCTCATTCTCATTCAGAGGCGCATAAAAACAGAGTGGGCTGAAGCTTCAGGTGAAAAGTTCGACTGGCCAGGATCGGTCATTTACGGGATATCCCTGGCACTTTTCATTTACGGTTTTTCAAAGCTGCCATCAAAGACCGGGTGGATATGCCTCCTTTCGGGCATTATCATGGCAGCTGTCTTCATTATGATAGAAAACCGGACCTCTCACCCTGTTTTCGATATCAGGCTGATGCTTACAAACAGGGTTTTCGCCTTTTCGGGGCTTGCCGCCCTTATTAACTACTCGGCAACGAGTGCCATCGGGTTCTTTATGAGCCTTTACCTTCAATACCTGAAGGGGCTTGATGCCCGTTCCGCAGGACTGATAATGATCTCGCAACCGATTGCAATGACAATCCTCTCACCCATTGCGGGCAGGCTTTCTGACAGGAAAGATCCCGGCGTGATCGCCTCCGCCGGCATGGCCATAACAGCTGCTGGTCTGATTTTGCTTTGCTTTATTCATGAAACAACTCCCGATATCCTTATAGTGCTGCTCCTGATCCTTATGGGTATTGGGTTCGGGCTGTTTTCATCACCGAATTCCAACGCAATAATGAGCTCCGTCGAAAAAAGACATCTCGGCGTTGCGTCCGGGGTTGTCGGCACAATGAGAATGATCGGTCAGATGATGAGCATGGGTATTGCAATGATGCTCATCGCAGTTTACCTTGGCAAGAAACCTATTTCACCGGAAAACTACCCGGGGCTGCTCTCATCCATGAGAACAGGATTTGTTATATTTTCCGTATTGTCGCTGCTCGGAGTCTTTGCATCCCTGGCAAGGAACAATAAGCTTGTAATCCCCTCCTCCCAAAAGCCTTGACCCTTTAAAGCCAGATTGTTTGAACCACGGTGTAACACGGAGTTGAGTAACAGAATTTCACTATTTCATACTTTCATACAGTGTTACTCCGGGCTAAACTCCGTGTTACTCAGTGGTAAAAACATGATACTTGCATCTAAAGATTATCCTTACATCAAAAAATTTCAACAATCATCTGCTGCCAATTCAAAAAAACTTATATTGCCGCCATGAATAAACCTTGATTAAGGCATCAAAACATCGTTCAATGACAAAACTTTATCAGAAACTTATAAAAACATATCCTACCGAAGCTGAAATAAAAAGGACTCTCAGGAAGATTTCGGAAGATGGGGGAAAGCCAGACAAAAAGGTTCTGATGAGCATGCTTTCCATGATCGATCTTACCAGCCTTAATCCGACCGATGACCGGACAAGCATACTGCGGTTCACCGGGAATGTCAACAGCTTCTCTGGCAAATACTCGAACATACCGAATGTTGCGGCAATATGCGTTTATCCCAATTTTGTTCCCATAGTCAGGGAAAAACTAAACGTCCGTAATGTAAAAATAGCTTCCGTGGCAGGCGGCTTTCCTTCATCACAGACATTCAGGACCATTAAGCTAACCGAGAGCAAGATGGCAGTCGATGCAGGAGCTGACGAGATAGATATTGTCATATCGGTGGGTGCCTTTCTGGCGGAAAATTATGACAAGGTCGCGGACGAGATAAGAGAGATCAAACATGCTGTCGGGGATAAGGTACTTAAAGTGATACTTGAGACCGGCTTGCTTTCCGACTATGAAAAAATCTTCAGGGCTTCCATGATAGCGATGGACGCAGGAGCTGATTTTATCAAGACATCGACAGGCAAAACACCTGTGTCCGCAACACCGCAGGCTGCATTTGTTATGTGCCGTGCAATCTCACATTTTTTCGATGAAACAGGAATAAAGGTTGGTTTCAAGGCTGCCGGCGGGATCGCCACTGCATACGATGCATACATGTATTACCGCATTGTTGCGGAATGCCTCGGGAATGACTGGCTGAACAACAAGCTTTTCCGTATTGGTGCAAGCAGGCTCGCAAACAATCTTCTTTCCGAAATTTCCGGATCGGCAGTTGTCCATTTTTAGCTTTTATCCTTTTTGTTCCGGCTGTTCACGATAATGAATATTCATTACTTTTGCGTGCTGTAAACAGTACAGGTCAATGAGCGATTTCCCCTCACCCGGACAGCAGGAAAATCTCAGGGTCAGTCATAATGAAATTTCTTCAGGCACCACTGCAGTGAGGGATGTTAAACCTGTTTTTGACACATCTGCCGTCTGCAGAAGAAAAAGCATTCACGATTTCACGTTCCATGACCCCGGTAATTTTGTCAGGGCTCTCGATTACCCAGTAACTGACAGGACGGTAATTGATTTAGCCGGCAAGGCAAGGATACTTAACCGCGAAAAGAATGAAATACTCATCAGCCGGCTGAGGGAAGGCGAACCTTTGCCGGTGAAACAAAGAAATGAGGATTGGGTGATATTCATTATTCTTGCAGCAGCCCTCCTCCTGACATTGATCCGGTCATCGAAAAAACCCTTGCAGAATATTCAGAGTTTCTTTCTCTTCAGAGGGGTAGCCGATTCCGGGTCACACAATCCGGCAGAGTTGTTCCAGCTTTCAGGCACAATAAAAAACCTTGCTTCATTCATCATAATCAGTCTTTTCATTTACACTTCAGCATCGTGGTTCGGATTGATTCCCGCCGGGATGGCTAAAATAGTCTTCTGGCTCATATGCCTTGCGGTTGTGATCGCAGCCATCACTCTCAGGCATATCATATGCCTGGTAACCGGAAACCTGAGCGGAACATCCGAGGCGTTCGGTGAATATCTCACCGGCGTTTACCTTTCATATCACTTCAGTGCAGTGATCCTTGCCATTCTGACTGTCATGATTTCATACACAAAAATAGTTACTCCAAACTTCATAATCACATGCGGAATAACAGCATTCGGAATAATGTACCTGTTCCGTGTGATGCGCCTCTTTGTAATATTTATAAACAGGAATATTTCGATTTTGTATTTGATTTTATACCTTTGTGCGCTGGAAATTTTGCCGGTTGCCATTGCAATCAGGTTTTTTTCAGGATCTGTTTAGCTGATAAATGTATTTCGAGGTTACTAACTTAAAAAGCTAAAAAATTGAAGATCAAAAAAATTTTAGTGTCGCAGCCAGAACCTCAGAACCCAAAGTCGCCTTATAATGAGCTGGCAAAAAAATACAATCTGAAAGTTGAGTTCAAGCCATTCGTGGAAATTGAAGGTTTGTCAGCCAAGGATTTCCGCCAGCAGAAAATCAACATTCTCGATTTCACTGCAGTGATCTTCACCAGCAAAACCGGTATAGATCACTTTTTTCGTATCTGCAATGAAATGAGGGCTGTTGTGCCTGACACAATGAAGTATTTCTGCATCACTGAAAATGTGGCTTTTTACCTGCAGAAGTACATTGTTTACAGGAAAAGAAAGATCTTCCATGGCAATGCAAAATTCCAGGATATGATCGATATTATAGTTAAGCACAAGGAGGACAATTTCTTTGTACCTCTTTCAGAGCCTCATAATGCCGAAATTCCTGATCTTCTCGATAAGAACGGGATCAAATACACTGTCGGGACACTCTATAAAACCATCAGTACCCATTTTAACAACATGAGTGACTTTGACTACGACATCATTGTTTTCTACAGCCCTTCAGGCATCAAATCACTGAAGGAGAATTTCCCCGGCTTTGTACAGGGAGAAATAAAAATAGCCGCTTTCGGTCCCACAACCGCAAGCGCTGTCGAGTCAGAAGGGCTCAGGCTCGATATCTGCGCACCCAACCCGAAAGCCCCTTCAATGACAATGGCTCTCGACGAATACCTGAAGGAATACAATAAGAATTGCAAATAAGCATATATTCTTAACCCTTCCCTGCCCTTGACCTTAAGGGTGTGGTCTCATCATTTATCGAATCTTAGCCCTCCCCTTTCTTTTTAAGGGGAGGGCTGGGTAGGGTTAAAACGAACGTAAACAAACTGATTTTGTCCTCATCTGATTCATATAAATTCACCAAGGCAGAACGGCTTTGCCGGACAAAACTTATAAATTACCTTTTTGAGCAGGGAAATACCTTTCATTACGGCATCTTCAAGGTGGTGTGGTCTGTAAGTCCTTTAGAAATACCATCCCCTGCACAGGTCGCTTTCAGCGTATCTAAAAGGTCATTCAGGCATGCTGTTTCAAGGAATCTTGCAAAGCGCAAGATGCGGGAAGCCTACCGTCTCAATAAATCAGCTCTTTATCAGCATCTTATTACTTTACGAAAGCAGGTGGTTTTTGTTATTATCCTCAAAGGGAATGAAATACCCTCATTCGATATTGTCGAAAAGTCTGTAAAGGGGGTAATTGAAAAACTGATAACCCTCAACAAGGCATAGGGTTCTCATATGTTAAAGTTTTTATAATTATTTGCATTACAGCAGCATTCACGTTTTTTCTTGCTATTTTCGGGGGTTCAAACAGGATATTTTTATGAAAAAATTACATGCAGGCAAAATGATCCTGATCATGCTGATTTTGCTTACTGCAGGTATCAGCACCAGTTTCCTTGTCAGTGAGGAGACGCGCGATTTCAGGATTGCAAAGAATCTCGATATATTTCTCACCCTCTTCCGCGAACTGAATACTTTCTACGTCGACGATATCAATCCGGATAAAATCGTCAAGACAGGAATTGACAACATGCTGAAGACGCTTGATCCATACACGGTCTATTTTCCCGAAACTGAAGCTGATGAATTCAAGATTGTCACAACCGGGAAGTACGGAGGCATCGGTTCCCTCATCAGGAAAGACAGCGACTATACAGTCATCAGCCAGGTTTATAAGGGATTCCCTGCCGACGCCGCAGGAATAAAAGCAGGTGACATTCTCAAGAAAGTGGACGGCAATTCGCTTAAGGGGCTTCCGAGTGACAAGGTGAGCGAGAAGCTTAAAGGAAATCCCGGTACACCAATCAGCGTTACCATCGAGCGTAACGGCAAGGAAAGCGAATACTCGCTGAAACGCGAAAGAATTGCCATCCCGTCTGTTCCATACTACGGAATGATCGATTCCAAAACAGGGTATATCAGGTTTGAAAGCTTCACCCAGAATTGCATCGATGAAGTAAGATCTGCACTTGCAGACCTCAAAAAAAACAATCCCCAGCAAATAATACTCGACCTCAGGGGAAATCCGGGCGGACTTCTTACCGAAGCTGTGGAGATAGTCAATCTCTTTGTCGGACCCGGCAATGAAGTCGTTTCGACAAAAGGTAAGGTGAAGCAGTTCGATGAAGTCTTCAAAACCACAAAACAGGCAATGGATGATAAGATCCCGTTGGCAGTCCTGATCAACAGGGGATCCGCTTCAGCTTCAGAAATCGTTGCCGGTGCGATCCAGGATCTCGACAGGGGCATAATAGTCGGGCAGAGATCATACGGCAAAGGGCTTGTCCAGATCACCCGTCCTCTCAGCTACAATACGGAGCTTAAGGTTACCACCGCAAAATATTACATTCCGAGCGGAAGATGCATCCAGGCTCTTGACTTCTCTCACAGGAATGAGGATGGAAGTGTCGGCGTAATACCTGATTCGCTCATCTCGGCGTTCAGAACGAAAAATGGCAGAACCGTAAAGGACGGAGGAGGGATCACACCCGACGTCGTCATTGAACCGGAGACGCTCAGCCAGGTTACCGCCGAGCTGTACCTCAGGAACTACATATTCGATTTTGCCACAAAGTACTACTGGTCGCATCCTGAAATTAAATCTCCCGGACAGTTCAGGTTTACAGACAAGGATTATGAAGACTTCCGCCAGATGCTGATCGACAGGAAATTCAGCTATAAGACTGAAACAGAGCAGTCCTTCAATGAGCTTATCGCAAATGCGAAAAAGGAGAAATACTATGATTCCCATAAGGACCTTTTCACTTCGATGGAACAGGACCTTTCCCATAGCCTCGATCATGATCTGCAGCTATTCAGGAAGGAGATATCCGGTCTTATCGAGGATGAGATACTGAGCCGTTATTTTTACGAGGAAGGTGCTCTTGCACAATCAGTGAAGAAGGATGAGCAGGTGCTCAAAGCAATAGAAGTCCTTGGCAACAGGGATAAGTATACCTCAATACTCCAGGGTAAGCCTGCTAATCAGTTCTCTATGACTGAAAAGAAAGTCCCAAGAGGAAATTCTCCGCTGCTGAACAGGATGGTGGCGATGGAGAAGATCTGAATCGTATATCATATATCCCGGAACTGGTTCGTCAGTTCGATCTCGTCCCCGTCTTTCAGGGTTAAGTCGCCGGTGATGAACTCCGAATTGCGGGAGATCCTGTAGCCGTAGTTCTGAATACCCGGAAAATCGTCGGAAAGCCTCATCTCCAGCTCGGCAGATGAGGCAATGCCGTTATATGTTTTCATCCTTGTTCCGGCAATATCGGCAAGGATGCCGTTAAAAGTAACTTTGATTTCCATAATCTTTCATTTAGTGCGCCTCAAACCAGCTCTTGCCCTTACCCCAGTCAACAAGCAGGGGAACGTCGAGCGTGGCTGCACCCGACATCTCCTTTATCACCATGTCTTTAAGGTTCTCGAATTCAGGTTCCCACACTTCAAAAATCAGTTCGTCATGCACCTGCAGGATCATCCTTGAACGCAACTGCTCCCTGTGAAGCTTTTCATGGATCCTCACCATGGCAATCTTGATGATATCGGCAGCGGTCCCCTGTATCGGTGCATTGATTGCATTCCTCTCGGCCATGCCTCTCACCACCTGGTTCCGTGAATGAATATCCCTGACATAACGCCTTCTTCCGAACATTGTTTTTACATAACCAAGCTCCCTGGCTGCCTTTATGCTTTCATCCATGTACAGCCTTATCCCGGGGTAGGAATTGAAATAGCCGTCGATCAGCTCTTTTGCTTCTTTCCGGCCTATCGTCAGTCTTTCTGCAAGGCCGAATGATGAAATTCCGTAAATTATGCCGAAGTTCGCCGTCTTGGCCCTGCTCCGCATTTCACGTGTTACTTCGGCAATCGGCACGCCGAAGATCTTTGATGCAGTTGCGGCATGAATATCGTTACCCGATAAAAAATCTGATATCATGCTGCTGTCCTGGCTAAGATGAGCCATCAGCCGCAGCTCTATCTGTGAATAGTCTGCCGAAAGAAACACATGACCCGAATCAGGCACGAAAGCTTTCCTTAGCTGCCTGCCGCGCTCATCCCGTACCGGTATGTTCTGCAGGTTGGGATTGTTTGAGCTAAGCCTTCCTGTTGCAGCAACAGCCTGGTTAAAACACGTGTGTATCCTTCCTGTCTTTTCGCTTACGAGCTGTGGAAGAGCCTCGACATAGGTGGTCAGCAGCTTTTTAAGACCGCGGTACTCGAGAACTTTGCCGACTATGGGATGCTTGCTGACCAGCCGCTGAAGTATTTCCTCGTTTGTAATGAACTGCTTCGTCTTGGTCATCCTTGCCTTCTCATCCAGCTTCAGCTTCAGAAAGAGAATATCCCCGAGCTGCTTGGGTGAGGAGATGTTGAATTCCTGCCCGGCAAGCTCATAAATCTCGCCTTCTAGTTTTATAATATCTTCCCTGAGATCGACTGTGACATGTTTCATCTCGTTAAGGTCGAGCTTCACCCCCGTTCTTTCCATCTGTGCAAGAACCCTTATCAGGGGCATCTCGATATTCTCTGCAAGATCGTCGAGGCCTTCGAGAATTATTTCCGGCTCGAATTTTCTTTTGAGCCGCCATGTCACATCCGAAACTTCGGCAGAATACTCCATCAGCTTCTCAACAGGAACATCCCTCATGCTCTTGCGGGCAGGTGCTTTTTCCGCAAACAGTGATTCAACATTGATCGGGCTGTATGAAAGGTATTTCTCCGCAAGGAGATTCATTTCATGCCTCGAGTCAGGTTCAAGAAGGTAGTGACCGATGAGTGTGTCGAAAATACGGCCTTTTACCTCAATTCCGTAAGAAGCAAGAACGCGGATATCGAATTTCAGGTTCTGTCCGGTTTTACCTATTTCACTATTCTCAAAAGCAGGACGGAACATTTCAAGAATTTCCATCACCCGCTCCCTTGGTCCCGGGAAATGAACGAAATAGCCTTCCCCTTCTTTCCAGGTGAAAGACAAACCGACAAGTTCTGTATCAAGTGCGTCAGTACCTGTGGTCTCGGTGTTAAAGCAGAATTCCTTAAGAGTGAGCAGCCCCGCGGAAAAATCGTGCAGCTCCGCAGCACTCACAAGGTGATATGAATGAGGGACATTCCCGATATTTGCCAGGTTCTTTTGCTCTGATGACTCTTCTTCTCCGAATAGTGTTCCCTGCAGTGAACCCACTGTTTCGGAAGTTGTTGTCGGCTGCTTCGTTTTTTCAGGTTCAGGAGAAAAATTCCTGTTTATTAATGACTTAAACTCAAGCTCTTCGAATAGCGGGATAAGCCTGGACTGGTCCGGTTCCTTCATCTGCAATGCTTCCTCATTCATGTTAATGGGTGCATTCTGATCGATTCTTACAAGCTTTTTGGAGAATTCGATGAGCTCCCTGTTCTTCTCGATTATCTCCCTGCATTTTCCCTTTATCTTGTCCGGGTTGTCAAACAGTGCTTCCACCGAGCCAAACTCGGAAATAAGCTTCATGGCCGTCTTTGGACCAATCCCGGGGGCGCCGGGTATGTTATCCGATGAATCACCCATAAGTGCAAGCACGTCGATCACCTGCCCGGGATTCTGCACACAAAACTCCCTTTTGATGTCCTCCACACCCCAGGTAACCGATTCAACTCCGTTCCTGGCAGGCTTGAAAATGAAAACATTTTCTGAAACCAGCTGTGCAAAATCCTTGTCGGGGGTCATCATGTATGTTGTGAATCCCTTTTCTGAGGCTTTTCTAGCCAGAGTCCCGATGACATCATCCGCCTCGAAACCCGGACAGTCGAATACGGGTATCCTGTAGGCTTCGATGAGCTGTTTTATGTATGGTATTGAATTCCTGATGTCCTCAGGCGTTTCATTTCTTGTGGCCTTGTACCCGCTGAACATTTCATGCCTGAAAGTCGGTGAGGGATGATCAAAAACAACAGCGAGATGCGTCGGCTTCTGTTTTTTGATCACTTCCTCGAGAGCAAGCAGGAAACCGAATATTGCCGAGGTGTTTAATCCTTTTGATGTGATCCTCGGATTTTTAATGAACGCATAATATGCCCTGAAGATCAGTGCATAAGCATCGATAAGAAATAGTTTTTTGGGATTGTTTTCAGGCATTTTCAAAATCATTGATTATCGGACGCAAACCATTCTGCATATGATGTCGCTGTCTCATACAGCTTCAGGCTGAAAAGTTTTACACCTTCCGGAAGCTTTATGGCAATCCTTCCGGCAAAATCGGCCACCAGGTTTTCGCACGTTGGCTGGTAATCCACAAGCACCACATTCCCCAGCAGAGATTTCAGCGAATCAAGCCTGGCATTGTCGTGCCTGCTGTTCAGAACAACGGAATGGTCAAATACTTCAGTTATCTCTTTCCTGACTATTCTTTTCAGTACCGTGAAGTCCATCACCATGCCGTTTTTCGGGTCGGACGGATTGTCGGACGGAACACCTGATACTGTTACGTACAACCTGTATGAATGTCCGTGTACGTTCCTGCACGGTCCATCATAGTTCCACAGAACATGGCCCATTTCAAAATGAAATTCCTTTGTTACACGTATCACGGGCTCCATAGTTTTTCAGGCAAAATTAACTATTCGGCAGGAGAAAGGTTTAAGAATTAACCTGATAATTAAGCAGATTTAATAATATATTAAGTTCATTCCCTGCTGAATTAAGTACATTTGCATACCCGTATTACTTGAACCCGCATGCCACAACAGACAAGATTCACGTTCCCTTCAGCATTCAATGAAACACTGAAGAAGTATCCCGGAAAGAATGCATATTCCTTTGCCGGAGAAAAGCCACTTACATGGCAGCAGGTCAACAGCCGTATTCTTTCGGTCATGTCCTTTCTCGAGAGAAATGGCATTAAGCCGGGTGACAGGGTTGCCATATTAAGCCAGAATATGCCTGAGTGGCCGTTGGCGTTTTTCGCAGTTACTTTTATGGGCGCTGTGGCCGTGCCTGTTCTTCCTGAATTCTCATCGACGGAGGTAACCAATGTGCTTGAGCATTCAGGCACAAAGGCGGTCTTTGTCTCAGCATCGCTCCTTAACCGCGTGGCTCCTTCAAATCATAATTCCCTGAAGCTGGTGATCACGATTGAGGATTTTGGCATCTCATGGTCCGCGGAGCACGCCGCCGAGCTGGTCTACCCCTCGGTTCCTGCCGGGAATTATACAGTTGAAGAAGACGATCTTGCCTCGATAATCTACACATCCGGCACTACCGGTCGTTCAAAAGGTGTGATGCTCACGCATAAGAATATCACATTCAATGCACTCATGGGCGGAAGGATTCAGCCGATAGATGAAAACGACCGTTTCCTCTCAGTGCTTCCCTTATCGCACACCTATGAGAACACGCTTGGTCTGATATTGCCGCTCCTGTACGGCTCATGCGTGTATTACCTGAGGAAACCGCCGACTCCGGCAATTTTGCTTCCTGCACTCGAGCAGGTAAAGCCCACCATGATGCTTACTGTTCCTCTTATCATAGAAAAGGTCTACTTCAATAAAATACTTCCTAAATTCCGGGACAGCAAACTACTGAGCTCGCTTTATAAGTTTTCCGCAATGAGACGTTTTTTGAACGTCACTGCAGGAAAAAAGCTGATGAAGACTTTCGGCGGACAACTGAAATTCTTTGGCATCGGCGGGGCCAAGCTGAATCCGGCAGTCGAAAAGTTCCTTATCGAAGCAAGATTCCCATATGCTGTCGGTTACGGGCTTACTGAATCGTCCCCGTTGCTTGCGGGGTCAAATCCGCAAAATACAATACTGGAAGGGATAGGTCCCGCTATCCAGGAAATAGAGCTGAAGATCAATGATCCGGATCCTGAAACCGGAGAAGGAGAAATATGGGCCAGGGGTCCCAACATCATGAAAGGGTATTATCTCGAGCCTGAGATGACAAGCGAGACAATCACTCCTGACGGCTGGCTGAAAACAGGCGATCTGGGCGTTTTTGATGAAAAAGGGAACCTGTTTATCAAGGGAAGGCTGAAGAACATGATCCTCAGCTCAACCGGGGAAAATATATACCCCGAGGAGATTGAATCGATAATCAACAATTTCCGCTATGTCGTCGAATCACTTGTCATAGAGCAGAAGGGAAAGCTTGTTGCCCTTGTCCACCTCAATATGGAAGAACTTGAGAAAAAATACCATTCCTTCAGGGACGACATGGGACAGAAAAAAGAGGAATTCCTCAATGAGATAAGGAATTACGTCAATTCACAGGTAAATAAATTCAGCCGCATCCAGAAAGTCATGATCCAGCGCGAGCCCTTTCAGAAAACGGCGACGCTGAAGATCAAGAGGTTTTTGTATAAATGATACCCCTCAGCCCTTCGGGCAGCTCCCCTGAAGGGGAGCCAATCTCCCCCTTTAGCAGGCAGGGGGTCAGCTTTTTAATCCCTCGCTATACCTCCTGTTCACCTCGTTCCAGTTGACAACATTCCAAAAAGCATCTATGTATTCGGGACGCCTGTTCTGGTATTTGAGGTAATATGCATGCTCCCATACATCGAGTGTAAGAAGCGGGGTTCCCTTGAACTGGGAGATATCCATAAGCGGGTTGTCCTGGTTGCCGGTGCTTCCCACTGCAAGTTTTTTGTCGGGCGTGAGGACAAGCCATGCCCAGCCGCTTCCGAATCTCGTCTTTGCGGCATTGCTGAAAGTTTCTTTGAATTTATCGAATGATCCGAAAGCCTTGTCTATTGCGGAGGAAAGATCCGAAGAAGGCTTACCTGGCTCCTTTGAGAGATTATTCCAGAAGATAGTGTGGTTATAAAAGCCGCCTCCGTTATTCCTGATTGCGTCAGGATATTTCGACACCGTTGCGAAAATTCCAGGAAGTGCCTGGTTTTCTGCCGGAGTTCCTTTCACAGCATTCATGAAGTTGGTGTAATAGGCCCTGTGATGCTTGTCATAATGCAATTCCATTGTCCTTGCGTCAATATACGGCTCGAGTGCATCATATGCATAGGGCAAAGCCGGGAATTCAAGGGCGACGGCGTTACTGACATCATTGCCGGCAACACCGGCCTTGCCTGAATTACCTGAGAGCATTGTGGGATTCAGTGAAGCAGCGGCTGTTATGATACCGGCTGATTTGACAAATGTTCTTCTTTCCATCTTCTGATATTTTTTTATGCAATAACAGGCCCGTTGATCATTTGTTCACCCTGGACCCCTGATTTCATTCAGAAAGCTTTTGTATTCAGAGGATTGTGTTAGCATTATTTTTATTAAATTTATATGATAATTGCTCTTTTGAGGCCCTTAATATATATAGCTGACTCTAAAATATATATAGCTGACTCTTAACCAGGATTAATTCTCAGAATCATGAAGAAAATGACAGCCATTGGAAGAATCCTCTTTGCGATACCATTTGCACTGTTCGGAATCAATCATTTCCTTATGACAGATTATTATGTGGGTATGCTGACTTCATTCGTGCCAAGGGGGGCCTATTCCATAATACTTGTCGGTATACTCCTGATCGGTGCAAGCATCAGCATCATAACAAAAAAATATGTCAGGATATCCACTATTCTTCTTGCCTGCCTACTGTTCATCTTCATTGTAACGATACACATACCGCATCTTTTCATTGATGCCGACAGGACAACCGCGATAATTACCCTGCTCAAGGATGTTTCACTCATGGGAGGATGCCTTATGATAGCAGGCTTCTACTCTGAGGAGGAAAAGAGGGAAAAAGTCTGAGTACCTGAGCTGTCTTTTTTCTTTTCATATTTGATTATTGTCATAGCAAAACAGCCGGAAAATTGCTATCTTTATAGCTCTAATCACATTAAAATCAGATTGCAATGAATAAATTGAGTATTATCCTTGCACTGACCGCTTTTCTGTTAACCAGCCCTTTACAATCACAAAACACTCTTTTCGATCAGCAGATGCAGATCGGCTTCGAGGAAAAACAGGGACAGTATGCAGATTTGAGCACCAGGCTTGTGAATGAAAATGGTGATACCGTTGCTCTGAAAGATGTGATAAACCGGCCGACAATACTGAACATGGTTTATTACCGGTGCCCCGGGACCTGCAGCCCCCTGATGTGGGGTATCTCAAAATTCATCGACGAAATGGATCTGAAGCTGGGGACCGATTACCAGGTTGTGACCATCAGTTTTGATCCGACTGAAAGGATCGATCTTGGTGTGAAGAAGAAAGCAAGCTACCTCAGCAACATGAAGGACAAGGAAGCGGCAAAATCCTGGCAGTTCTTTGTATCCGACAGCAATAACATAGCTAAACTTACAAACTCCGTCGGTTTTCATTTCAAGGAAGTTAACGGCCAGTATGTGCATCCTACCGGACTTATTGCACTCGCCCCTGATGGCAAGATCACACGATATATGAGAGGAATTGATTTCCTGCCGTTCGATGTGAAGATTACAATGGTGGAGGCAGCTAACGGCAAGACGGGGCCAAGCATCAACCGCCTTCTTGCGATTTGTTACTCCTACGACAAGACCGGCAACCAGTTTGTTTTTAATGTCACGAAAGTCTCTGCAATACTCATTTCTTTCGTTGCAGCCCTGTTCCTTATCTTTCTTGTCATCAAACCGGGGCCCGGGAGAGTGCTTAAACCAGGACCCAAAAGAGCTTAACCATATCCGTAATATTATGAGTGTTCAGGAAAAAGTGATTGAACCTGATTATCTGAATTACCAGGGAAAACACAGGGGCATTTTCGCGTGGATCCTTTCGACGGATCATAAAAGGATCGGCCTCCTTTACCTGTTTTCTTTCCTGGTCTTTTTTAGCGTGGCTGCCACCCTGGGCCTCCTGATGAAACTGGAGCTCATTGCTCCGGGAAAGACACTGATGGATCCCCAGACCTACAATGCCCTCTTCACAATTCACGGAATAATAATGATTTTCGCCATAGTCATTCCCGGGCTTCCGGCTGTCTTTGGCAATTTTTTTCTTCCGATTCTCATAGGGGCAAAGGATGTGGCATTCCCGAGGCTTAATCTTTTATCCTGGTACCTTTACACAACCGGCGTGACACTGGTGCTGATCTCAGTGTTTGCAGGTGAAGGTGCACCTGATACAGGCTGGACCTTCTATGCACCCTACAGCTTCCGCACAGCAGGGAACATGCTGCCCGCCGTGGCAGGTGCATTCATCCTCGGTTTCTCAACTATCATTACGGGCATCAATTTTATAGTCACAATGCACAGGATGCGTGCTCCCGGAATGACATGGACCAAAATGCCGCTGTTCCCCTGGTCGCTTTATGCCACAGGCTGGATCCAGCTGCTGGCGACACCGGTTATCGGCGTTACTCTGCTGCTGATCATTGCCGAGAAGCTGTTCCATGTGGGATTCTTCGATCCGACTCTTGGTGGCGACCCCATACTTTACCAGCATTTATTCTGGACATACAGTCACCCGGCCGTATATATAATGATCCTTCCGGCCATGGGCGCGATGTCCGAGATCATCTCGACAATGTCGCACAAGACTGTATTCGGGTACAAGTTCATGATAGGTTCCCTGATGGCTATAGCCTTTGTTGGCTATTTCGTATGGGGTCATCACATGTTCACCTCCGGGATGAGCAGCGTTTCAATGTACACATTCTCACTCCTGACATTCCTTGTCGCAATACCGAGCGCGATCAAGGTCTTCAACTGGATCTCAACGATGCATAAAGGATCGATATGGCTCAGAACGCCTTTTTACTGGGCGCTTGGATTCATATTTGTTTTCATGCTGGGAGGTTTTTCAGGGCTGATGCTTGGCAGCCTCGCGGCAAATGTCCATCTTCATAACACTCATTTTGTGGTTGCTCATTTCCATTACATAGTCTTCGGCGGAACAGGGTATGCATTCTTTGGTGCAATTCACTACTGGTTCCCGAAGATAACGGGAAGAATGTATGATGAAAGGTGGGCGAATATCGGGCTGGTAGTATTCTTTATCGGTTTCAACCTCCTTTACGGCCTTATGTTCTACCTTGGCTACGAGGGAATGCCAAGGAGATATTTTGATTATGATGAAACTTTCCACCTGGGCAATATCTACTCGACACTGGGGGCAATAATCATGTACACGGGCCTGGGAATAATCATCACAAACCTGCTTGCATCGCTCAGGAATCCAAGGAACGCCCCGGCCAATCCCTGGGGAGGTGTGACCCTGGAATGGACAGTACCTTCACCTCCGCCGACCGAAAATTTCGAAGAGATTCCGGTAATCACCAAAAAATCATATGAATACCAATGAATCACACCGTTCAGATACACAGGGACGACCTGGCGTCTAAAACAGGGATGTGGCTCTTCCTGTTCACCGAAATGCTTCTTTTCGGGGCGCTGTTCGTCGTTTATTCGGTTTACCGTTTCAGGAACACGGAGGCGTTTCATCTTGCGGCCCATGAATTGAATGTATTCATAGGAACAGCCAATACCATAATTCTTCTTACAAGCAGCGCAACAGTGGCGATGTCGATAACTGCCATGCAGCAAAACCGCAAAAAGCTTGCTCTCACATTCCTATCAGTTACTGTCGTGCTTGGCCTCGTATTCCTTGTAAACAAGTACTTCGAATGGGGCCATCATATTAAGGATGGAATATACCCGGGATCAAAGATCCTTGCAGCCAGGGGCCATGGCGATGTTCTTTTCTACGGACTATACTATTTCATGACCGGGCTGCATGCCGTGCATATCATAATCGGACTGACCGTGATCAGCTTCATTATGGTATTCATAATGAGAAATGAAATAAACTCGGATTATTTTGTGCAGCACGAGAATGCCGGCCTTTACTGGCACCTTGTCGACCTTGTGTGGATCTTCCTGTTCCCGTTATTTTATCTTATCACATAATATAAGTATTATGCCAGGTGAAAACAATCATAATGCAGAACGCCATATCGTGCCGTACAAAACGATCCTCCTCGTGCTGGCGACCCTTATTACCCTCACGTTGATTTCTGTCATTTCCACCAGGATCTACCTTGGTGCACTGACGGTTTTCGTTGCTTTGCTGATAGCAGTCATCAAATCGACTTTCGTTCTGCGGATCTTTATGCATCTGAAACTTGAGAGCAGGATGTTTTCCATTCTCACGATCGGCGTCTCAACTCTTATTGCATTTGTAATTATAGGGACCTTGATAGATTATATCTTCAGATAACTATGTATTCAACAACCGGTTTTGAAGCCTCCAATTTCGTTTCGACATTCAATGCGTCTTTTGACCTCATTTTATGGATCTCGTTAATATTCATTTTCGGCCTGACGGCCACGATGCTGTATTTTGCCTTCAGGTACAACAGCAAAAAGCACAAGAAGGCTGAACAGATAGAAGGCAGCACGGCCCTTGAAATTACCTGGACAGTGATCCCTGTACTCCTTGCTTTGCTTATGTTCTATTATGGCTGGTCCGGCTGGACACCCATGAACAAGCCGCCGAAGGATGGAATGAATGTGACGACGGTCGCCAGGATGTGGAGCTTTACGTTCATGTATGACAATGGGAAGCAAAGCCCTGATCTCGTTGTTCCTGTTTCCACTCCCGTTAATCTGAAGCTCACTTCACTCGATGTGCTTCACAGTGTTTTTATTCCTGAATTCAGAATTAAATCAGATATCATACCCGGGAGGGAAAAGATCATGTGGTTCCAGTCAGACAGGACAGGTGAATATGAGCTATTCTGCTCTGAATACTGCGGACTGCGTCATTCATACATGAATGCCAAAGTGAGAGTGCTGCCGAAAGATGAATATGATAAATGGTATGGCGCCGAAGTCGCTGCCGATACTGCATCTGCTGCAGCTTCCCCTGGAGCCGCCGGTGAAGCTATTGTAAAAAATAATGGTTGTCTTGCATGTCATTCGACGGATGGATCAAAGATTGTGGGGCCAACCTTCCAGGGTCTCTTCGGATCGCAGCAGAACGTTGCAGAAGATGGAAAAAATGTCACTGTTACAGCTGATGAACAGTATATTACCAGGTCTATTTATGAACCCGATGCCGATATTGTCCAGGGATTCCAGAAAGGTTTAATGCAAAGTTATAAAGGCACGATCAGCGAAGATGACGTTGCCAAAATCATTGAATACCTGAAGACACTTAATGGGAAATAGAACGGGAATCTTCAGAAACTGTCTTTTGCTCGGCAAGCTAAATATTATGATCCCGGTTAGTCTTTCGGGCTTTACCGGTTATTTCCTGTACCGGCCTCATTTTTCGTCGGGGTTATTCCTCGTGACAGGAGGAATACTTTTCATGGCAATAACAGCCTCGGTGATAAACCAGCTCCAGGAGATTGAAACTGACAAAAAGATGAACCGGACAAAAGGCAGGCCTCTTCCGTCGGGAACGATCTCCGTCGTCGCCGCACTGATCTTTGCGGTGCTTTCATTTATTACCGGGATATTGCTGTTGCTCCTCGCCGGGAGCATTCCTGGCATCGTACTGAGCATAATTACAATAATCTGGTACAACGGCATTTATACATATCTCAAAAGGATTACGCCTTATGCTGTCCTTCCCGGGGCTGTAACGGGCGCCTTGCCTCCATTGATTGGATGGGTCGCAGCAGGAGGCGAACCCTTCAGCATTTCAATAATTCTTCTGCAGACATTGTTTTTGATGGGTCAGCTGCCTCATTTCTGGCTTCTTCTGATGAAGTACGGTGATGAGTACAGCAGCGCCGGGCTGCCCTCGCTTACTTCCGTAATGAGCAGAAGAAGGATCTCATTCCTGGTGATTGCATTTGTGATGGTTTCGGCAGGAACCGCGGTTTCGATCCTTTTGTCTGGACTCGTGCACAGCAGCATTATGGCCGTATCCCTGCTACTGGCGTCAGGTCTTCTTGTGATCATGTTCTTAAGTTTCAGGGAAGGAAAGGACCCTGCCCGTTACTCCCTGGTGTTGAATGTTTATTTTCTGCTTGTAATGATACTGCTGATATCGGACAGGATCATCTCCTGAAGGAGTCAAGGCATGCAACCTTTGTGACCTTTGGGCATACTTTGAGCCCTACTATATAACTCTTATTATGAGCTCTATGGGTTGAGCCCAAATCTGCGAAAATCTGCGTGGATTTAAGATCTGCGAATATCTGCGGGAAATATTTATGGATTTTTGTTTCCCGCAGATCTCGCGGATTTACGCAGATAAAGACGCAGATCATTTGATTCACTCATAAAGGAATTATAATGACTGATGTTCCCATAACAGGTTTATGGGCGATCCACTTTGTGGTAAAAAACCCATTTAACCACAAAGGACACAAAGGGAAAAGAATTACGTAATTAATTACTGAATTTATTACGTAATTCTTTTTTTGTCGCTGATAACACGAGTCCGGATCACCTCCTGACAGGGATCGTAAAGAAAAACTCCGAGCCTTTGCCGGGCTCCGATTCGACCCATATCCTTCCCCCGTGGTTTTCAACGATCCGTTTGCAAAGAGCCAGGCCTATGCCTGTACCTTCATAATCCTTCTTTGGGTTCAGTCTCTGGAATATCTGAAATATCTTGTTATAATACTGCTTTTCAATTCCTATCCCTTCATCCTTAATTGATATCACGTATTCCCCGCGTATTTTCTTGCAGCTCACATATATCTTCGGGTTTTCTTTACTGAACTTCAGGCCATTTGAAATAAGGTTCTGAAAGAGCACTATCATCTGTCCGTACTCGGCATATACCCTGGGAAGAGGCTTTTCTGTCTTTATCTCTGCAGATTTTTCTTTGATGGCGAGTGCAAGATTCTTCAGAACATTGTCCATTACGGTATCGAGATTCACCACAGTGACCTCCGAAGGCCTGGTCTGCATTCTTGAATAAGCGAGGAGGTCGTTGAGAAGGTTATACATTCTCTTTGCCCCGTTGACTGCATAATTAATGTATTCATGTGCTGTATCATCAAGTTTGTCATGATACTGCATGGAGAGAAGCTGGGTAAAGCTGGTGACCATACGAAGAGGTTCCTGGAGATCGTGCGATGCTATGTAGGCAAAATTCTGAAGCTCCCTGTTCGATCGCAGGAGTTCCTCGTTGAGCCTGGCTATCAATGATTCGGTGTGCTCCAGCAAGCCGGTTACGTCGATGCACACTCCCACCATGTTTATTACCCTGCCCCTTTCGTCTTTCTCCACTATTCCCTTTGTGCTTACACGCCTCACCTTCCCTATGCCGGGCTTTGTTCTGAAAACGGTTTCAATTGTGGTCCTCTTCTCAGTGGACCCTGCCACGATTTTCCGTACCTGTGCAAGATCCTCTTCATTTACGAGCTCCAGGAAACCGTTAAAGGATTTTCTGAATGTGCCCGGGGCCAGTCCGAATATTTTCTCAGTCCTTTCATCAAAAAGCAGCAAATTTGATTCAATATCCCATTGCCATATTCCTATATTGCCACTTTCAAGGGCAAGGTCGAGTTTTTCCTTCAGTGTCTTAAGCTCATTGATCAGTTTTTCCCTCTCCTCCTCTACTTTTACCCTTTCGGTAATATCGTGGCCGATTACCAGGGCGCCGACAGGCCGTCCGGAACTATCGCAGCGGAAGTTGACATTGAGGAGGACATGAATGACTGAACCATCCTTCCTGATGATCTTGTATGTGATGCTCTCCGCTTCCTTCTCACCTTTCTGTATCCTTGAAATCCTTTCGGTAAATTTCTTCCTGCTGCCCGGCTCAAGGAGATATAGAATATCCATTTCGAGAAGCTCCTCTCTTGAATACCCCGAAAGCCTTATCATGCTCTCGTTTACGCTGATGAATTTCTTCGATGTGTAATCAATCTCGTAAATGCCGGTGGGGGCATATTTTATAATTTCACGATATTCCTTTTCCTTTTGTGCCAGGGCATCTTCGGCTTTCTTCCGCTCGGTTATGTCGTGTGCAATCCCGAGAACTCCTGTCAGGTTTCCTTTTTTATCGAAGAGCGGGGATTTGTTGGAAATAAAAATCCGTGGACCCGAAGCCGTCAGGATGACTTCTTCAAAGATTTTTCCTTCGCGCGAATTGATCACCTCTAAATCATTTGACCTTACCTGCGCATAAAGGCCCGGGTCATTCAGATAATATTCATCAGTTTTCCCGATTAGCTCAGCCGACGGCTTCCCTGCAAATCTTTCGAACGCAGCATTGCACAGACGAATGCGGCCTTCGGTGTCCTTTACGAACACAGGATCGAAGATGTTCTCCATTACTGCATTCAACAGGTCATCACTGTCAAACATGATTTATTTTTAAAGGTCAGATCCTATTCGAACTGGTGTTCGGTGCTTTCGATAAGATAAGGGTGGTTTGACGGTACCAGGTTTGCCCTGGCGAGAGCTGTTCCGACTACGAACGCAAAAAGGCCTGCAAAGCCCAGGAATACTCCTGCTTCAATCCAGCCAAACCTTATTGCACCGGCAATGGGCGGCATGATCTGGACAACAAGATCGATGTACTGCCCCACGATCATGGCTAGTATAACACCTGTTATGATTTTCATGTTCCTGCTTGTCTGAACAGGAAGCAGGATCATGAATGGAACACCCCAGTTGAGCACAATCTGGAGCCAGTACAGAACTTTCCATCCTTCCTGAAAGCGGTCAAAATAAAAAATGGTCTCTTCCGGGATATTCCCATACCAGATTATCATGAACTGGGCAAACCACATGTAACCCCAGATAATGCTCAGTATGAAGATGTACCTTGCAAAATCGTGAAGATGATATTCGTTAAGGAATGTGAAATGACCTTTCAGGTGAAGCAGGAAGATTATAAGGGCAATGATCGTTGTTCCGTGGAGAAAAGCTGCCACGAAATTCTTGAATGCAAAAATGCTGCTGTACCAGTGTGGCTGAACCGACATTACCCAGTTGAATGTTGAAACACTGAATGTCAGTGCAATTACGAAAATAAATATTCTCGAATACAGTTCATACCTGTTGAAAACTGCAAGAATGCCTTCATGATCTTCAGGAGCGAAGGTGTCTTGCCGCAATGATAGCCTTCTCAGCATCATTGAAAGTATTATCCATAAGCCAAAACTGATGATAATATTGATGAAGAAAAAAGGAATATTCAGGAAAGGCGATTTATGCTGAAGCAGGGGATCGCCCTGGACAGCCTCCGGGTGCGACCAGTGATAGATATGAGGTATTCCGAAGTACAGCAGCAGGAAGAAAACAGCTGCGAAAGGAATCCAGGACATCATGCTCTCGGGAATGCGCATGAAAGCTGAGGACCAGCCTGATTGAGTGATACTCTGTATGCATAGAAAAAAAGCAGCTCCCATTGCAAGCGAGAGGAAATAATATGCCGCAACAAGATAAGACCCCCATGCAACTTCAGGATTGATACGGAGCCCTGCAATAAAGCATATCACTCCGATAGTCGCCAGTGCCAGGCTTGCTATCCTGAAAGTATTTGATATCCTTACTTTATCCTGCATCCTACTGAAGATTATGTTCTTACTTTGTCTGCTGCTGAAGCTCCCTGATGTGAAGAATTATCTTCCACCTGTCATCAGGCCTTACAAGCGGACCATAAGGTCCCATAGATCCGAACCCGAGAGTGATCGTGTGATATATCTCACCGTCCTTTAGCGGAGCAGCCGTGCTGCCGGCCAGGGCTCTCGGCTTCATGGGATAAAGGCCTGAAGTAAAGAGATTGCCGTCGCCTACGCCGGAAGGGCCATGACACAGGTTACAGTAAATGCCATATGCAATTCTTCCTCTTTCAAGATCGGCCGGTGCCGGCTGAAACGGGTTCACAAGCTCCTGCCCTGCCCTTGCACGCTCCTCAACAGCAGGCCCGTATTCAAAAAGGACCTGCTCCCTGGCTATTGTTCCATCCGGGGGTGTCCTCATTGTTTTTCCGTCATTGAAAACAGGGTTTGAAGTATATGTTTCATATGCTGTCGAATAAAACATATCCGGAAAATAATCCCATCCCGGGTGGTTCCTGTCCCTGTCACACCCGGTAATCAAAATCAAAAGGGCAGCAAATATTATCTTTCTCATGCCAGTACTTTTTCCATTTGCTTATCCAGAATCTCTACAGCGCCGTTTTCCTGCATAAGTTTCGCAGCCTGGTCCATTGACAGCCCGGCGGCAGATTCTTCAACAACGATTATGAACCTGTCATCAGTTGCCCTGTGATCAAAAATCGTGTTGAGCCTGCCCGGAATCAGCTTTGAACGTGCAGAGAACAATCCAAGGCTCAGGACCGTGACGGTGAAAATCGTTATAACGATTGTCACCACAACAAACGAGGGAAACGAGTTGAATGGTTTTCCCCCGTAAACGATAGGCCAGCTGATCACGGATGTGTAGTAAAGAAATGCCAGTGTTGCCGTAACTCCGAATAATCCGAAAAAATATGCTGCAAGGGGTATTCTTGATTTCCTTTTTAGCATATGAAGCATTTCAGGTATCGGGTAAGGGGTAAAAGTCTCATACACTGCATATTTTTGCTGAATAAGCACTTTCAGGGAAGAAAGAAACTTATCCTCGCTGTCGAAAACTCCTATTTTGTAGTTTTTGGCCATAGTGTCAGCGGTTAATCATACTTTTTCTTGCCGATGTCCACCACTCCCTTGAGCTCGCTTATTGCCATCATCGGAATGTACCTCATGAAGAGAAGAACCCCCGTTGCAAAAATTCCTATTGTTCCAAGATATACCCCTATGTCGATATGAGTAGGGGTGTAAGTCGTCCAGTTTGCAGGAAGGAAATCGCGGCTGAGCGGAGGGATTACTATATTGTATCGTTCATACCACATGCCAACGTTGATAGCAAGGGAAATCAGAAGAAGAGAGACCCAGCTCCGCCTTAATTTTTTAAACCAGAAAAGCTGGGGGACAAGTGCATTGCATGCGATCATTATCCAGAACTGGATCCTGTAATCACCAGTGATCCTGTCCTTTAAGAGTGCGGACATTTCATATTCGTTGCCTGAATACCATGCAATGAACAGTTCAGTGGCATAGGAGCTGGCCATGATGAGGGATATGAAGATGAGTATCCTGGCAATGGCGTCCATGTGGTTGTCAGTCACATAATCAGTGAGCTTGTAGATCTTCCGGATCATCACCATAAGGGTCATAACCATGGCAAAGCCGGAGAAGATAGCACCGACAACAAAGAATGGCGGGAATATTGTGCTGTGCCACCCCGGTTCAATACCGGCAGCGAAGTCGGTGGATACTATAGAATGGACTGAAACGACCAGCACCGCAGCGATACCCCCGAGAACGAAGGCAAGGGATTCGAACCTCACCCATTGCCTGCTGGAGCCCGTCCAGCCCATGCTGAAGAAGTTGTATACGAATTTCCGGATCTTTGATTTGGCCCTGTCGCGGATGGTTCCAAGGTCGGGCAGCATTCCAAGGTACCAGAACGAAGCTGAAATAAGAAGGTAAGCGGTTATTGCCGTGAAGTCCCAGAACAGGGGTGAGTTGTAGTTGACCCACAAAGGCCCGCGTGTGTTAGGATAAGGGATCACGTAAAACACCAGCCAGATCCGGCCCATATGCAATGCAGGGAAAATGGCTGCGCACATAACCGCAAATACGGTCATGGCCTCAGCTGCCCTGTTTATTGAAGTTCTCCATCTCTGCCGGAGGATAAGAAGGAAGATGGAGAATGCGGTGCCGGCATGGCCTATTCCTATCCACCATACGAAATTCACTATTTCCCATCCCCAGGCCACCGTGTTGTTCACACCCCATGTTCCTATTCCTCTCGATACCGTAATGTAGACAGAATATGCGCCATAAAGAGTCATCAGGGCCGCTACGGCCATCCCGATGTACCACCATAGCCCGGGAGCCAGTTCGGTCGGTGCACTGATATCCCGTGTTATTGCCGCAAGGTCTTTGTTTCCTTCAACAAGCGGTCCTCTTACTTTCCTGTTATACATTGTGTCTGTTGATTATACCGACAGTTTACCGTCATTTCTCACTTTGGTCAGAAAGCCAATCGATGGCAGGGTGTGCAGCTCTTCCAGAAGGCCATACCTTCGTTCCTGTTTGAACAATTGTGCTACCCTGCTTTCCTGGTCATTCAGATTTCCGAAAATTATTGCCCCGGCCGGACATGCCTGCATGCAGGCCGGTTTGATCTCGAAATCCTTAAGGACCCTGTTCTCAAGCTTTCCTTCAAGCTTTTTTGCCTGGATCCTCTGCACGCAGAATGAGCATTTCTCCACAACTCCCCTCTCCCTCACTGTTACGTCAGGATTGAGAACCATCCTTCCCAGGTCTGAGGCTGTATTGTAATCGAAAACCTTATTGTTCGTGTACCTGAACCAGTTGAATCTCCTTACGCGGTAAGGGCAGTTGTTCATGCAGTATTTCGTCCCCACGCACCTGTTGTAAGCCATCTGGTTTAGTCCTTCGTTGTTATGGTTGGTCGCTGAAACAGGGCATACGTTCTCGCAGGGTGCATCGTCGCAATGCTGGCAGAATACCGGCTGGAAGCTGACTTTTGGATTGTTGTCCTCCGAATAGTACCTGTGAACCTTTATCCATTGCATTATCCTGTTCCTTCGTACCTCATCCTTACCCACAGTCGGGCTGTTGTTCTCTGCCTGGCAGGCAATGACGCAGGTCTGGCAGCCTATGCAGGCATTAAGATCTATTGCAATCGCCCAGTGAAATGCGTCATACTGAGCATCGGGATAGAGGCTCTTATGCATTGTTTCGAATTCAAAATGCAGGTCATTACCCGATTTGGGATCCTCAACGTACTTTGTCAATGTGGTTTCACGGGCTATTGGTCTTCCTTCCATGGAAGAATTGATCTGCATCAGCGCAAGCGGAACTTCCTCCATTGTATTGTTCAGAGGAGCAGTAAAAACGAAACTCCTGGCGCCATTCAGGCTTTTTGTATAGGGATACAGGTTAATACCTTTGCCATCGGATACAGGTCCGGAGTCCGTATGACCATAACCGAGTGCAATAGAAATCGTTCCTTCGGCCTGTCCCGGCTGCACAACGGCAGGTATACTGATGTCACCTATGGTAACGACATTGCCGGTTATGATTCCCAGCGAGGAGGCATCTGCGGGCGAAACGGAAGCCACATTTTCCCAGCAGATCCTTGTTACCGGATCGGGAAGCTCCATCAGCCATGGGTTATTTGCATGGATGCCTGTTCCCATGGCAATACTTTCGGTAAGGATCACCTCGAAGCCTGATGCAGATGGCGCGGTTGATTCATCAGTGGTGTTTTTCAACGCCTCAGCCCTGAATGAAGCAGGCTTCCCTTCTGCAGCTTTAAAATTGTAAACTCCGTCCCTGAGGGACCTGTTCCAGAAATCACTGAACTGAGCCACGCCCGAAGCGGGGAAATATTCTTTCTGCCAGTTTGCCTGCAGATAGTCATGCCATGAAGTATTATTCGCGGACCATTTCAGGAGTGAATCCTGGAAACTCCTGGTGTCAAAAAACGGGCTTATTGCCGGCTGGGCAAGGGAAAACTGGCCCGGGATTATCTCAGCATCATCCCATGATTCCAGGTAATGGTTCACAGGACACTCCCAGGTTGCCTTTCCGACTGTCTCGTTCAAAGCGCCCGACATGTTCACAGTCAGGGCTGTTTTGCCAAGTCCTGCCATAAACCTGTCAGGTTCGGGATAATCGTAAAGAGGATTGACCCCATACATCAGCAAAGCTCCGATCCCGCCTTCATTCATATCGCTCACGAGCTTTTCCATTTCGGAGTCCGGACCTGCTGAAATATTAAGCGGTTTATTCAGATCGATACAGTTGCCATAATTGCCGAGAAGGGAATTTATCCCATTTACGATAAGCTGAATGCCGGTGTCGTTGGTTCCGGACAATACTACAGATTTCCCTTTTGCCAGGACAAGCATACCTGCAATTTCAGAAAGATCTTCCCTGGAAGCATTCCCGGGGACCTTCTCCGCGCCGGACTTTTCAGCTATCCTGTTATAGAGATCAATGAGAAGTGCTTTTTCTTCCGAGGGTTTTATTTTGACCCTCCTGTCGGCATTGCTGCCAGTGAGGCTCATTCCGGATTCAAACTGAACATGATACGACATGGTTTTTTTACCGTCGTTCAGCTTCCGCTGCCCGACATATTTCGGAATGAAATGGACAGGAGAACCCCAGGTTCCCAGAAAATCACAATTGACAGATACAATCAGCGCTGCATTCTGGAAATTATAATCCGGGAACACAGGCATGCCGAAGCTTGCATTATTGGCAGCAATAACGGCCGAATATGACACCGGTGAGTACCGGACCCACCTGAATTTGCCGAAGCCTGCACCAAATGTGTTTATGAGGGCTTTTGTCGAAGGTGAAATTATATTCCTTGTCAGGAGAGCGACTTCAGCACCTTTCGAGTTTATATCCTTCAGGGTGCTCATAATCTCACTATCAGCCTCATCCCACGTTGTCCGGCTGCCTCCTTTCTGAGGGAACTTGAGGCGTGCGTCATCATACAGGTTCAGGACTGAAGCCTGAACTCTTGCCGTGGTTCCTTCACCGTTGTATTTTGAGAGGGCATTGCCTTCGATCTTGATTGGCCTTCCGTCGATGGTTTTCACCACTATGCTGCAGTATTCCTGCCCGTCATAAAACGTAGATGCATAATACAGTGGTTTCCTGGGGATGAGCTCCGGCGGCTGAACCGCATATGGAATTGCCTGTCTTACCTGTCGTCTGCAGGCAGCCAGTACAGCTGCAGACGCAAAGCTGAACCCCACGACCTTCAGGAAGTCGCGCCTGGAAGAATGGGTGCTTACGGATTCTTCATTCAGAAGATCGAGCAGGTCATTTTCCCTGACTTCCGGATTCCCTTTTTCTGCAGGAAGGGTATAATTCGATTTTTTTCCTCTGGACATAAAAGGTAAAAACTTAATAATGACATCTCATGCATTCACTTCCGCCCTGCTGGTCGACTGTAACGCTGTCGAGCTGACCGGTTCGCATTTTTTCGGATAGCGATTTATACTGAGTGTAAAAAGCATTTTCATTGAAGTTTACTTTCCTCGAGCGGTGGCAGTTGACACAGAATCCCATCGAGAGATCTGAATACTGAACTATCCTGTCCATCTCCTGCACCGGACCATGGCATTCCTGGCACTTCAGGCCACCAGCATTGACGTGCTGTGAATGATTGAAATAGACATGATCGGGAAGGTTGTGAACCTGGATCCATTCAATTGCCCTGTGGTTATCATATGCATCCGTCACCTTTGCTATTTCGAACATCCCTGAACGCGTGCCGTTTCTGACAAGCAGATGACAGTTCATGCAAACATTCCCTGAAGGGATCCCTGATACTTTGCTGTAGGTCGCATAGTTATGGCAATAGAGGCAATCGGTCTGGTTCTGTCCCGCGTGCACGGCATGGGAAAATTTAATGGGCTGATCGGGGGAATATCCTTTAGAGCGTCCAATTGCTATCGCATTCAGTACGAGCACCCAGGTTATGTAAACTATTGTGACACTTGCCACAGCCATATTGATCCACTGTTTCTTCAGCTTCTTTGTTACGAGCAGGTCGGTGAACGAGGCCAGGAACAGGACAGATGCTACAATGAAAAGAAGCAAATTTGTAATTACCGGCTTTTTCTGCTTCAGGCCTGTTCCCGTGAATTCATCCATGAACGCTTTCAACTGCCTTATTTCATCGGGGGTAAACTTGAATGCATGATGTACCTGTGCCATCTTTTTTCCCAAGGGGTTCAGAAGCACTTTCCCAAGGTCATAAGCGGTGCGGTCGCGGTATTTCAGTGAAATCTCAAGAGCATTCGGATTCCAGTTGATCGTGTCTGAAAAACTATCGGCGTAAACAGAATGGCAAGCCGAGCATTTCAGGGACTTGTCGCTATAAACCAGTCCATGGAACAATCTTTCACCTATAATCAAATCATCTTTGGCAAGCAATTCCCGGCTGGTCCCGGAGGAATCTGCCGGAAACAAATTTGCCCCCTTAATTTTAGCAGAATCCGCCTGGTCCTGCTTAACCGAATCCTGCTGGCAGAAAACCTGTATCAGACTAGTATGAAGGAAGATAAGAAGGAAAAGAATGAATATTTTTTTTTGCAAATGAGGTAAAGGGGCCACGTACATTACTTAAACTATTAAGATGTGGAGGATTCCGCTTGAAATAAAAGCTAAACAGAATATAAAAATACTAAAAAAGTTGAAAACATCCTCCACAAAGAAGTACTTTTGGATAGTTATTGGCTTATTTTCCTATATTTGTTTTATAAGTCCAATAATTTTTGTTTCCTTTTCGACGTTTTATCCTTAACACTAAATTGACTTTAAATAAGACAATTATGAAAAAGATTCTTTTATCAGTTTGTCTCATTCTTCTGGTAGCCGTGTCTGGCTGCAAGAAGGATAAGGGCAATCCTCCTGAGCTTCCTCCTGCAGGAACGATGATAATCGACTTCACAAATTTTGATTATCAGGGCAAAGGCATGGAAGCATTTGCAGCAAAGGGAACCAATAACAGCGCCTGGGAATTTGCTGCAATAGCTGCCGGGACATTCAAAATAATACTCGGAACCACGCTGGCAATACCCGTTTATTCATTCCAGCTTGCCATCGATCAGACACCCCAGTACGTATCCGATAAAACATGGCAGTGGGTTTACAATGCAACGATCGCCAATGAATCTTACCAGGCAAAGCTGGTCGGACAGATCGGCAGCTCGGAAGTTACCTGGAAAATGTACATCACCAAACAGAACTCATTTACTGATTTTCTCTGGTTTGAAGGTACATCAGCCCTGGACGGCAACAGCGGCCAGTGGACGCTTTATCACAGCAATGCAACGCCTGTTGCTGTTCTGCAGATCGACTGGATAAAGTCCGGAGATGCCCTCTCAAGCGTGAAATACACGTATGTGAAGGAGCAGGACAGCTTCAAGACAAGCTACATTGAATATGGCTTCAAATCCGGACCTCTGAATGCATATTATACAATTCATTACTATAATGGCAACAAGTTCTCGGATGTTAATGTGGAATGGAACACCACAACTCATAACGGGAGGATCAGGTGCACTGAGTACATTGACGGGCAGTGGTATTGCTGGGATGCAAACAGGGCCAATACAAACTGCTTATAACTAAGATTATAATATTACAATTCATAGAGACGCTTAACCGCGTCTCTATTTTTTTGAACTTATTTGGAACTTTGAAAATATATCAGTAGCTTTGTAATACAAAGTACTTTAGTATGGAAAGCAATAAAACAATGGATGACCTCACTGCCATAAGAGCGATCATGGAGAAATCGACCAGGTTTCTGTCCCTCAGCGGTTTGTCCGGAATTTTTTCCGGGATAGCTGCCATTGCAGGTACCGTGGCTGCCATTTGCGTTCAGCACGGAAGTGCGTCATCCGCCTACCTCAATACCATCGATGATGCGTCATTTCGAACAACAAGGAACGCGCTGGCAGCGGATGCCATTATCGTACTGGTATTAGCATTGACGGCAGCAATTTACTTTTCGTTCAGAAAAGCTAGGAAAAAGGGATTGAAAGTCTGGACGCCTGTCTCGAAAAGCCTGCTGATCAACATGCTGGTTCCTCTCCTTACCGGAGGACTGTTCATATTGTACCTGGCCGGCTCGCATCACTTTGAATTCATAATACCTTCCATGCTCATTTTTTACGGTCTTGCCCTTGTCAACGTCTGGAAATATACCTTCAATGAAATATTTTATCTTGGCTTATTCGATATTACATCCGGTCTCATAGCTTTGATCCTGCCGGAATATGGTTTGTACCTGTGGGGGTTCGGGTTCGGAATACTTCATATTGCCTATGGCATAATAATGTACAGAAAATACGAAAGATGAAAATTGAAATATCCGGACTTAACAAGCTTTTCGAGAACAGGGTGCGTCTCGGGATCATGTCTGTTCTTATGGTCAATGATTCGTATGATTTCAACAGCCTTAAGGACACGCTTGATGTGACCGACGGCAACCTGGCAAGTCACCTTAAAAGTCTTGAAGAGAACGGCGTTATCGAGGTCAGGAAGCAATTTGTGGGAAAGAAGCCAAACACTTCCTACAGCATAACAGAAACAGGTAAAAAACTCTTCAGGGAGCACCTGAATGCACTCGGGAAGCTTCTGAAAGCAACATGATTTTTTTTTATAAATCAACTTTGTGTTTCAAAGTACTTTTAATTTACAAAAAATGAACATTGAAATTAAAGACAACGGTAAATGGCAGAATTCATTCACGTTGAAAATTGTATTTCTGGCCATTATGGGATTACTCCTGCTCATCCCGCTGGAGCTGATAAAAGAAATGATCAGGGAAAGACAAAAAAATTCGGAAGAGATAAAGAAGGAAATTGCATTTCAGTGGGCTGGTCCACAGACCATTTCAGGGCCGGTGCTGAATGTTCCCGTGCTGATCAGACCGGAAAATAAAGATGCGGAGCCAGTCCGGGTGACCTTTCACATTTTGCCTGAAGAAACCCATACAGAAGGGAAAGTGAGCACTGAAAAACGTCATCGCAGTATTTACGAGGCCATCGTTTATACGTCCGATATAAAGATCCGGGGACAGTTTTTAGTACCTCAAATAAAAGGTGAAACAGGTATAATGCTCTGGAATGAGGCGTACTTCTCAATGGGTGTAAGTGACAACAGGGGCATTAAAGGGAATGTCAGGCTTCATGCAGGCGACAGTGTTGCTTCCGCGATACCCGGCCTGAGAGAAACAGCTCTTTTTGCATCGGGTATAACCTTTCCTTTTCCAATGGACGGATCCGAGCAGGGATTCCCATTTTCAGTCGACTTAAAAATTTCGGGGTCGGAAAGCATTTTTTTCACTCCGCTGGGCAAGACGACGAATGTTCAACTTTCATCAGGCTGGAATTCACCCGGTTTCTCCGGGAATTTTTTGCCTTCAGAAAGAAGCATTACAAAATCGGGATTCGATGCAAAGTGGATAGTTACGGATCTGAACAGGAATTTTCCACAGCAATGGACGGGAAGCTCATACCATCCTGAAAACGATTCATTCGGTACAGAATTCGTACTGCAGGCCGATCATTACCAGAAGTCATTGAGAAGTGCCAAATATGGCATCCTTTTCATAGCTCTTACGTTCCTCGCACTCATTTTTATGGAGCTTACAATTCATGAAAAAATCAACGTCTTCCATTATCTGCTTGTTGCCTTTGGTCTGGTGCTGTTCTTTTCACTCCTGAATGCAATAAGCGAGCAGGCTGGTTTTAATATTGCATACCTGGCAGGTTCGGTTTCAACAATACTGCTGTTATGTACTTTCCTGAAGTCCGTCCTGCGAAAGAACAGGCCGGTGCTTATGTTCGGCGGAATGCTCGTGTTCCTGTATTCATTCATTTATGTACTGCTTACACTGAAAGATTATGCATACCTGGCAGGGAACATCGGGCTGTTCCTCCTGCTCGCAGTAACAATGAGGCTGTCGTTGAAACTCAGGGATATTAAAGATTGAAAAAACGAAAGCATTCAAATCGCCATGGCAGCATTCATGGAAAGAATGTAAATGATGATCAAATATTTCATTAATTTCGCGGCTTAATTATTCTATTATGTCGCTTGGCAAAAAGGCAGTTCTTTTCATAATATTGATACTGGCAATAGATCAGACCCTGAAAATATGGATTAAAACACATATGCAGATAGGTGACGAAATTCATCTTTTCGGGGACAGGGGAATGCTTCATTTTATCGAGAACAACGGGATGGCCTTTGGGATGGAGATGGGGGGAAAGCCGGGCAAGCTCATCCTGAGCGTCTTCAGGATAGTTGCGATCTTCGGTATCGGCTGGTTCCTGTCGAACCTGATACAGAAAAAAGCGAGCACAGGCCTGATACTTGCAGTAAGCGCCATACTTGCCGGTGCAGTGGGGAATATTATAGACAGCGCTTTTTACGGGATGATATTCACTGAAAGCTACAACCAGGTCTCCACGTTGTTCCCCCCCGGAGGAGGTTACTCATCTTTCCTTCACGGTAAAGTTGTTGACATGTTTTATTTTCCGATAATCAATACCCACTGGCCTTCCTGGTCCCCCATAAACCCGGAGGAACCACTGATTTTCTTCAGGCCGGTTTTTAATGTTGCCGATTCTGCAATTACCTGCGGAGTGCTTTCGATTATTCTTTTCCAGAAGAAAATGTTCAGGGATTTCTGATCTATTCCCCGCAGCAGTTACCGATACAGTTCAGAACGGTCCTGAGATTCGGATGCTTCAGGTAGTATAATGTATTTTTCCCCTCCCGCTGTGATGCCAGCACTCCCTTATCTTTCAGAATGCCCAGATGATGAGATGCAGTGGCCTGCTCAAGCCCCAGGTGCATGTAAATTTCAGTCACCGTTCTTTTTTTGCCGTCTTCCAGGAAACCAACGATCGAGATTCTCACCGGATGTGCAATTGCCTTAAGCATCATGGATGCTTTCTCAAGGGATTCGGGCTTTAACTCATTGAATTCCATGTATACATAGTTTATGGCAAAAATATATAAATATGTCGATATTTAGGTATTTAAACTTGCTGATAAAGGCCAGAATTGACATTAAAGCCGATTTTCGTATATTTGGATAAATTTTGTTCATGTCCGACCTAGACCGAATCAGGAAGCCAGTTGAGAATGAGATGGCTGATTTCGAAAATTATTTCAGCCGGACTATGCGGAGCAACATACCGCTGCTTAACATTATCCTGAATTACATACTTCGGCGTAAAGGAAAGCAGATGAGACCGTTGCTGGTGTTCCTGACGGCAAGGCTCCACGGCGAAATATCTGAACCAACCTACATTGCTGCCACATTCATCGAGCTTCTTCATACTGCATCGCTGGTCCATGATGATGTTGTGGATGATGCTTCCGAAAGACGAGGTGCTTTGTCTATCAATGCCTTGTGGAATTCCAAGATAGCTGTTCTTGTTGGGGATTATATGCTTTCGAAAGGAATGCTCATAAGCGTCGAGAAGCAAAGGTTCGACATGCTCGAAATAGTATCGGAAGCAGTGAAATCGATGAGCGAGGGAGAGCTTCTGCAGCTTCAGAAATCGAGGAAGCTGAACATTAACGAGGAAGACTATTTCAGAATCATATCGAGGAAAACGGCAGCCCTCATAGCTGCATGCACAGCGTGTGGTGCAAGATCTGTAACTAAGGATCCCGATCAGATCCAGATGATGAAGGAATTCGGCGAGAACATCGGCATCGCCTTCCAGATCAGGGACGACATCCTGGATTATGAGCCGCACGGCCTTACGGGTAAAACTGCAGGAAACGATATCAAGGAGAAAAAAATAACACTTCCCCTCATCCATGCCCTGGAAAATTCACCGGACGGGCGCCGCAGGATTCTCGGCCTGTTGAGGAATTCAAGAAAGAGCAAGGCTGATATCAACGAGGTCATCAGGTTTGTAACTGATTCGGGTGGCCTTGAATTCTCCGAGACCAGGATGCAGCAGTACCGTGACAAAGCCCTTGCAATACTTGACAACTATCCCGATTCGGATGTTAAAGAATCCCTGAAGGAATTTGTCAGGTATACAACTTCAAGAAAAAAATAATCAGATACCGGCTTCGAGATTTACCCTGGCAACTTTAGCCATATCGGCATTATATTTACGCGAACCAAGATAAAACAACAGACCTCCGAGCAGTAAAATCAGGGGAAGAAACTCCAGCGCTGTTTTTATGTTTGTTTTGTCGTAAATTCTTCCTACTACAACCGGAGCCATCACCGTTCCGAGCAAGTGCTGAATGATAACCGCGACGGAATAAGACATAGCACGGAGGCCCGGATGAATAACATCCTGGGTTACAGATCCTGCACCCGATACAAAAAGCATGATGAAAACCCCCATGAAGAGGAAAAGAATGATCTGCATAATTCCACCCGAAAGATTTATTGCAGCAAAGAGGAATAAAGCAGTGAACAGTGTAGAAATTGTCGGGAACAAAAGCCTTGCCCTGGATTCTGTTTTCCTCCATTTGTCTATAAGAAAGCCTCCAAGTGGAGCCCCGACAAGAGCCAGTACCATCACCATGCCGGAAAGAGTTCCCGCTTTTGCCGGTGTGAGCCCCCGTTCTTCCTGGAAGAATGCTGGCAACCAGGTAATAAGAGAAGTGGTGACAAAAACTACCGCAGCTATACCAAAATATGTGAAAATAAGTGATGGTTTCGTAATGAATTCCCGAAATATATCTTTAGCGGACATTTTTACACGCTTGCTCAAGTGATCGACAAAGGAAAGGTCCACCGTCTTATAATCTTTTACAAAAAGGAATAATACAGCAAGAAGAAATCCGGGAATGGCGACAATACCGAAAGCATGTTTCCATCCGTACTTTGTCGCAATAATACCACCAAGGATTGTACCGATTGCAGTACCGAGTGGTATTGATGCATTCCACAAACCCATCATCCTTGATCTCCTGTTTATAGGATACAATCCTGCAATCATTGCCATGCCTCCGGGTGCATATCCTGCCTCACCGACACCAATGAGAAGTCTTGCCATGAAGAGTTGTACAAAATTCCCTGTCAGTGCGCAAAGAGCTGTTGCAATGCTCCATAGTATCGCCATTATCCCTATGGTTTTGCTGCGGCTCCAGCGATCGATCAGTATTGATACAGGAAAAGTCAGCAGGAGTATGGCAAAACCAACTGCCGAAACAAGCATTCCGCTCTGTGTATGGCTTATACCCCAGTCCTTTATGATAAAGGGAAACATGGAAGTGACAATCATCCTGTCGATGTAATCGAACATGTACAGGAGGAAGAGAAGCATGAAAACATAATTGGAATAGCTTTTCGAAAAAAGATATCCTTCAGGGTTTTGCTGGTTTTTCATACGGCGGCACGAATATGTATTGCCAAGTAATGAAAAAATATAGTCAGTTCCTTTTTTTTGTTGTATTTTTAAGTCTTTATACTCATACTGAACTTATTACATTTTAGTGAAATTTTTTTATTTTTTCCACCATATCCCTACACAAATGACAACAATCAAGCAAATTAATGAGTTTATTGAATCTCAGCCAATTGCAATGGTTGGCGTGTCCAGGAATCCTAAAAAATTCGGACAAGCGGCCTTCAGGGAGCTGAAGGAAAAAGGGTTGAGAATTATACCCGTGAACCCTGAAGCCGACCAGATACTGGGAGAAAAGTCGTACAGAAGCATCTCCATGCTACCACCGGAAGTCGGAGGTGTCATCATAATGACAAAAAAGAACAGTACCGCATCCGTTGTGAGGGAAGCCAAAGAGAAGGGTATAAAGAACATCTGGATACAGCAGCATGCCGAAACCCCGGAAGCTCTTGAAGAGCTTAAGGGCACTGGCATCAACTGCATTACGGGTGAGTGTATCCTTATGCATTTCAGGGCAAACGGCATTCACAAGTTTCACGGAATGATAATGAAATTATTCGGAAGATTTCCGAAGTGAGGGTAAGCGGAGGGCGAAGAGCGCAGGGCGAAGAGCAGAGAGCGCAGGGTGAAATCCAAAGCCTCCCCAATTGGGGAGATTTACAGGGGTTGCAGGGAGGGTCAGCGGGTTACTCAGAAGTGTGACAAGCATAGAGCGTGAGAACCGTTGAGAACCATCAGGATTAATGTCTGTTAAATAATAAATTGGAAGAAAAAATCTTACACGAACTGGAGTTCCTGGTGAGGGATTATGAATGTGACCTCCAGGGAATTGTAAATAATGCAAATTACCAGCACTACCTCGAGCATGCAAGGCATGAATACCTTGTGTCGCAAGGAATTTCGTTTTCCGAACTGCACGACAAAGGCATCGACCTGATTGTAACGAAAGTTGAAATAGATTATAAGCTTCCGCTCAGAAGCAGGGACAGGTTTGTTATCACGACTGATGTGCAGCGCCACGGGAACGTAAGGCTTTTATTCGTTCAGAGCATATTCCTGCTGCCCGACAGGAAACCTGTTGTGCATGCAAAGGTTACAGGTGTGGCAATCAGGAAAGGCAGGCCCTTTTCACCGGCAGAAATTTTAAAACAGCTTGGATTAACAAGTGAATAAATGATATCTCAAATATGAAAAAGAACAGACTAACCCGCAGGCAATTTGTGAGGACCATGTCAGTCGGAGCCGGCGGGGTGCTTTTAGGCAAAGCCGTCCTGGCTGCACCTTCTCCGGAACAGCAGGCTTCATCAGAGGCTTTCCGCCTTGTCGGGATAGGCAAAACCGGCATAAAAACTACTTTCCTCGGCATGGGAACCGGTTTCAGCGGTTATAACAGATCATCCAATATCACAAGGGCAGGAACAGCAGAATCGGTGATCCGTACTGCATGGGAGAAAGGGATACGTTTTTTTGACTGCGCAGACAGCTACGGCACTCACCCGTTCACTGCAAAAGCCCTGAAAGGCATTCCGCGGGAAAAATATGTGCTTGGCAGTAAAATATGGTTAAGCGAAGGCGGGATTCCGGAACCCGAAAGACCCAACGCCAATATAGTTGTTGACAGGTTCAGGAAGGAACTTAATACCGACTATATAGATCTGCTGCAAATTCATTGCATGACCGATTCCAAATGGACCGACATGCACAGGAAACAAATGGATATCATCGAGAACCTTAAGGTTAAAAATATCATTAAAGCCCATGGCGTCTCTGTACACTCCCTCGAAGCTATGCAGGCCTGTGTTGCAAGCCCCTGGGTCGATGTCGTTCATGTGCGGATCAACCCTTTCGGGGAATCCATGGATAACAAGAATCCTGATGTTGTCGTGCCGGTAATAAAGAAGCTTCATGAATCAGGAAAGGGAATAATCGGGATGAAGCTTATAGGAAACGGCAAGTACCGTAACGATCCTGGAAAGATGGATGAGGCATTAAGGTTTGTTCTAGGCCTTAATGCAGTTGACATGATCATCGTCGGATTTGAAAAGCCCGAGCAGATCGACGATTATATCGCCCGGATTGACAGGGTAAAAAAAATTTGAAAATAAGCCAGTTTGAAAATGAACCTTTCCAGCGTCCTGTAATTTATTCAATATGAAATTCAAGTTCATTCTTATGGCGATTCCTGCATTCATAGGAGCTTCATTTTACCAGGAAGGCGATCTTTCAAAGATTGTTCGACCCGGGGTAAAGCTTGAAAAGCTTGCGGAAGGTTTCAAGTTCACCGAAGGCCCGTCGGCCGATTCTGAAGGAAATGTTTTCTTCACCGATCAGCCAAACGACAGGATAATGAAATGGGGCACAGATGAGAGACTGACCACTTTCATGCAGCCATCAGGAAGGTCAAACGGGATGGCATTTGACAGGAACGACAACCTGTGGTCATGTGCCGATGAGAAGAATGAGATCTGGATAATCAGACGCGACAAATCGACAGAGAAAATTCCTTCACTCTATGAAGGCAAGGTCCTCAACGGGCCTAATGATTTATGGATCGATCCCAAAGGCGGCGTCTACTTCACGGATCCCTTTTATAAAAGAACCTGGTGGGATCATCAGAATCAGCCACAGGACATTGAAGCGGTGTATTATCTTAGTCCTGATCATGGTGCGATAACACGGGTAATCACTGATTTAACCAAGCCAAACGGAATAGTCGGCACTCCGGATGGCAGGAAGCTCTTTGTTGCCGATATAGGTGCAAACAAGACCTGGATGTATACGGTGAACAAGGATGCTTCCCTGTCGGACAAGAAGCTGTTCTGTGAACTCGGCTCAGACGGGATGACGATCGACAGCAAAGGGAATATCTATCTCACCGGTAACGGAATCACTGTTTTTGACCCCTCCGGAAAAAAGATCGGTAATATTCCTGTTCCGGAAAAGTGGACAGCCAACGTCTGTTTTGGCGGCAAAGATCTGAAAAGTCTTTTCATTACCGCAAGTACAGGGTTTTACAGGATGAAGATGAGTGTTAAGGGGACGAGGGGGTAATGTTTTCGGATCTCGGATTTTCGACTGCGGATTTTCTGCATTCCTGATAGCCTTTGTGTCCTTTGTGCTAAACCTTTGTAAGGTGTTTTTTATAATATCAAACTTTTTGTTTTTATTCCGTTAAAATTTTAATATTACGCCTTAAAGGATTGTTAAAATTTTTCACGGGAGAACTAATCTATGGAAGGAACGAGAAGGGCCGATCTTCGGCCGGGTATTGCTGTAATGGTGGAACTGACGGAGCACAAGAGAACGGGAAGGCTTACCTCGGGAGTTGTCAAGGAAATACTGACATCCTCACCTGTGCATCCCCACGGTATCAAGGTTATGCTCGAGACAGGCCTGGTAGGCAGGGTTAAAGAGATAATCTGATCCTTTTCACCTGATTATCAAGCAAAATTCTTAAATTTGGGCCGGGTTGAAAAACTTCAATCCGGTCCTTTAGTTTTATACTGAACCAATATGAAATACGAAGATTTTCTGGTCCAAACGCTTGGGAAGACAAACGTTGTTTCGCCATTAAAAAATATTCAGAACGAAAAACATCCGGTTTACAAGTATGTTGATGATTCCGAAAGAGTGCTCTTTGATCCGACAGATGCGAATTTCCGCAAATGCATTCAATCGGGGGAGCAACCGATCTCTTTTGAAAAAGCCGGGCCGCGCGAGAACATATTCTTCGAACCCGCCAAGACAAAGGTCGGAATTGTTACCTGCGGCGGGATCTGTCCCGGCCTGAATAATGTGATCAGGGGACTGGTAAACGAATTGTTCTACCGTTACGGCATACGCAGGATCATCGGTTTCCAATATGGCTACGAGGGACTTGTTTCAAAATTCAATCACCCTGTCGTCGAACTTACACCTGAATTTGTAAGCGATATACATATCACCGGGGGATCCATCCTGGGATCATCGCGCGGGAACCAGGATGTCAGCGAAATGGTGGACACTCTCGAGATAATGAACATCAATATTCTTTACTGCATCGGGGGTGACGGTACGCTCAAGGGCGCACATGCAATTCATGAAGAAATAGAAAAAAGAAGGCTTAAAATATGCGTGGCGGGCATTCCCAAAACAATCGACAATGACATAGACCTTATACAAAAATCATTTGGATTTGAAACTGCCTTCACCATTGCCAACGACATAATATACAGCGCACATAATGAAGCCAAGGGCGCATATAATGGAATTGCCCTGGTAAAGCTCATGGGCCGGGATTCCGGATTCATTGCAGCGAGCGCAGCGCTTTCGACGCAGGAGGTGAATTTTGTGCTTATCCCTGAAATCCCATTCGATCTTTATGGCCAGAGAGGATTCCTCAATATCCTGAAAAGCAGGCTGGAGAGAAAGCATCATGCAGTAATCGTCGTTGCCGAAGGAGCCGGGCAGGATTTCTTTGAAGCCGGAAGCCATGAGGTGGACGCCTCCGGTAACATCAAACATAAGGATATCGGTATTTATCTTAAGGAGAAAATAAAGGAAGAATATACAGCCAAGTGCTTTCCTTTCGGCATAAAGTACATTGACCCGAGTTATATTATACGCAGCGCACCCGCCAATGCAAATGACAGTAAATTCTGCGCCCTCCTGGCACAGAATGCTGTCCATGCGGCCGTTGCAGGAAAAACTGACTTTGTTGTCGGATTCTGGAATGATCATTTTACTCTTATGCCTATTTCAACGGTAGTCAAGAAGCGCAAGAAGATTGATGTTGAAGGTGAATTATGGTGGAATGTGCTGGAAGCAACGGGCCAGCCGATAAGCATGAAAAATCCTTCATGATAAAAAATGTCATCTTTGACCTGGGCAATGTTCTTGTGAGCTTCAGGCCGGCGGAGTATCTTGAGACTCAGAATTACACCGAAGAAAAAAAGAAGATCATCCTGGCTGAAATATTCGGTAGCCCGGAATGGCTCATGCTCGACAACGGCGATCTGACAACCGGTGAGGCAATAAGTCTTATTGCCGGAAGATCATCGCTGAAAAGGGCCGAAATAGACGAAATTTTCGATAAACGTTTCGAAATACTGGTTCCCATCAACCCCAACCTGAAAATCCTTCCTGAGTTAAAAAAACAAGGTCTAAAGCTGTATTATCTTTCCAACTTCCCCCTCGATCTCTGGGAAATGGTGAAAGAAAGAATGGAAGAGGAATATGGCTTTTTCAGGTATTTTGACGGAGGGATCATTTCGGGTGAAGCAAGATTTTCAAAACCGGATCCGCAGATCTACAAGCTTCTTCTTGAGAAGTATTCACTCAACGCTGATGAATGTTTCTATATCGATGACATTGAAATCAACGTCAGGGCTGCGGAGAAAACCGGGATGACAGGACTGTCCACCGACGGAACTCATGACTTATTTGAGCTGTTGAAGAAGACTATCCCTTTTTAGGATTTCTCAAAAATATATATAATATTAACCCCCTGTGGTCCCCCTGGGAGGGGGGACAAATTCCCCTTGGAATAGGAATTCAGTTTCAGTCACTCCGGAAGAGGTTTATGAATGTATTTTTGCCGTTAGATGCCCGGGACGAAGAAAAATTTTCGATTGTGAGCGAGTTCAGCAGTTCAAGATTGATTGTTAAATATTTATCAATCAGCCATTTAGTTGCCAATTACAATCAGAATGTTCCACGTGGAAACTAGGAGGGATTTTTGAAAAATTCCTTCAAACGCAACGTTTTTGAGCTGCCGATCAGATTTACGAGCTTATCCCTTTCTGAATTTTTGATCTCCTCGACTGAGCTGAAATTTTTAAGAAGGATCTCTTTGGTTTTGGGTCCGATCCCTTTTATTTCATCAAGCTCGGACCTGAGCATCCCCGAAGATCTTTTGTCACGGTGAAAATTAATTCCGAACCTGTGGGCTTCGTTCCTGAGCTGCTGGATTATTTTCAGGCTGATTGAATTTTTATCGAGGTATATCGGAACATTATCTCCGGGAAAGTATATTTCCTCAAGCTTTTTGGCAATACCTATCACTGTTATCTTTTCACGCAGTCCAAGCTTTTCAAGGCTCTTCATCGCAGAGGAAAGCTGACCTTTGCCGCCGTCGATGATTATAAGCTGAGGCAGGTTCTTTTCTTCTTCGAGCATCCTTTTATAGCGCCTGTAAACGATCTCCTCCATCGATGAAAAATCATTTGGACCTTCAACAGTTTTTATGTTGAAGTGCCTGTATTCACTTTTGCTTGGCCTTGCATTCCTGAAGACAACGCATGCGGCAACGGGATTGGTACCCATGATGTTGGAGTTGTCAAAGCACTCAATATGAACAGGCAGGTAAGGCATATGCAGGTCATTCTTGAGCTTCTCGAGGTTCTTTCCCGTCCTGGTCTCTGAAGAATGCTCCATCCTTTTTTTCTTCTGCTCCAGCTTGTAGTAAATGGCATTTCTGTCCGCCAGCTCGAGAAGCTTCAGCTTTTCTCCCGCCTGCGGGACAGTATATTTAACATTTTCAAGAAGGATATCCGGGTCGAAGGGCACAATGATCTCCTTCGAGTCGCTGCAAAGCTTTTGACGTATTTCAGTAATGGCAGTGCCGAGGATAGATTCCTTTTCTTCATCGATTCGGCTCTTCAGCTCAAGCGTAAATGCCTGTATCACAGATCCTTCAACCACCTTAAGGTAGTTAACATAGGCATTGTCGGCTTCCTGGGTGAATCCAAAAACATCAACGTTTCTTATTGTGCTGCTGACAATTGCAGATTTGCTTCTGAACCTTGTGAGCAGGTCTATCTTATCTTTTATCACCTGGGCCTGTTCGAATCTCATTTCACCAGCATACCTGTTCATCAGGCTTTTAAGATGCTCCTGTACCGATGATATATTGCCACGGAGAATATCCTTTATCTGCCTGATGCTCTCCATATAATCGCATTCAGCCTGGAGTCCCACGCATGGCGCCTTACAATTCCCAATATGATATTCAAGGCATACCTTGAACTTGCCGGCTGCTATATTTTGCCCGGTAAGAACAAGATTGCATGTTCGAAGCTTGTACAACTGCCTGATCAGGTCCAGCAACGTTCTGACCATCAGGGCAGATGTATATGGCCCAAAATACAGTGATCCGTCACGTGGTGTGCTCCTTGTGCTGAAAACCCGGGGGAAAGGTTCATTCTTGATGCATATCCAGGGAAAGGTTTTATCATCCTTGAGAAGAATGTTGTAACGGGGCTGATGCTTTTTAATCAGGTTATTTTCCAGCAGGAGGGCGTCGGATTCGTTCTCAACGACGATATGCCGGATGTCCGCAGCTTTCCTGACCATTACGGATGTTTTTCCCGACTGGTTTTTCTGGAAGTATGATGAAACTCTTTTTTTCAGGTTCTTGGCCTTGCCTATATAAAGGATATTTCCGTATGAATCAACAAACTGATATATACCCGGTTTACCCGGGATTAACGGAAGTATTGATTCATATTTAATGCCTGTTGACATTGGATGCAAAGGTAATAAAACCCGGGGTCAATCAACTGAGAATATGTGTAAGGTCATGCCATGGCATGGCCCTACAGCATCACATGTATATCATATAAACAATGAAACCAGCCTGAACTCTTTTACATCAAATAAACCCTTATCCCCTATTTTCAGCTCGGGAATGACGAGCAGAGCCATAAACGATAATGTCATAAAAGGAGCTTTCATCAGGGTTCCGAAAGACATTACTGTTTCGGAGAGATCCTGGTAAGCGGCGGCAATCTCATCCACGCTGCGTGTCGACATTATGCCAGCGATGTCAAGCGTGAGTGTTTTCTTCAGATTTCCTGATACTGCTGAAAGGCCGCCTTTCATTTTAATTACGGCATTTATTGCTTCGACTATATCTTCATCCGAAGCCCCAACACAGATTATGTTATGACTGTCGTGTGCAACCGAGCTTGCAAATGCGCCTTTCTTCAAACCGAATCCCCGGATAAAGCCAACAGCTGCAGGGAAATCTTTGTACCGGTCTTTCACGACTATTTTCAGGATATCACTTTCAACGTCTGCTGTAATAACATCAATATTTCCCGGATCCCATAAATAAGTGCCTGTAATAAGCTCTCCTTCCACTGCCTCGATCACCCGGATCTTGCCGGGCAGCTTTTTCACCTTTATATCTTCTGCACTTATGGCCGAGCAAACAAACCTGTTGACCTTCTTACCCGGAATATAATCAAATACCACCCGTCCGTTTTCGAAAACCTTTTTGCCGTCGATCCAGGTCTCCGAAACATTCATGCTTTCCAGGCTGTCCACAACTATAAGGTCCGCTTTGTCACCCGGCCGTAATAATCCGCAATCGAGTCCGTAATGCATAGCAGGATTTATTGTAGCACATCTTATGACATTGTAAGGATCAAAACCTTCGCTGATAAGAGATGAGACAAGCTTGTTAATATGCCTTTCGCGAAGCATCTCGGGATGAAGGTCGTCGCTGCACAGCATCACATCTTCAGGATTTGTCCTGACAAGTTCTTTCAAAGAATCCAGGTTCCTCGCTGCGCTGCCCTCCCGGATTAAAATTTTCATCCCCAGTGAAAGTTTTTCCCTTGCTTCTTCCAATGTGCTGCATTCATGGTCAGTAGTGATACCTGCTGAAACATACTTTTTAAGCATCTCCCCTCTCAGCCCCGGCGCGTGGCCGTCGATCTTCTTTCCATGTTTTTTTGCGGAATCAATTTTTTTCAATACACTACCGTCATTAAAAATCACACCGGGGAAATTCATCATCTCTGAAAGGAATCTTATATCCGGGTTCCCCAACATTATATCGATATCCTCTACATTAATCTCCGCGCCGCTTGTTTCAAATGAAGTGGCCGGAACGCAGGAAGGCGCTCCAAAATAAAACTTCAGCGGCACTTTTTCTGAATCATTGATCATATAATCCACCCCCTCTTTTCCCAGAACATTAGCTATTTCGTGCGGATCTGACACGACAGCTGTCGTACCCTGCTTCACTGCTGCGCCGGCAAAGGCACCAGGGGTAACCATCGAACTCTCTATATGTATATGTGCATCGACAAAGCCCGGCAATATGAATTTATCCGGAGCATTCGATTCTTCGCGAATTTCCCTGATTATTTCTCCTGAGAGATATATCGAGGCAGGATAAATTTTTCTTTTATGAATATCAACAAGTTTGCCTGAAATTTTTATAATTTCATCCTTCATAATAGAAATATATATTTATAAATAGATAAAAATGTTCCACGTGGAACATTTTATCGGCCAAGATACATTAAAAGTATACTGATGTCCGAGGGAGAGACTCCGCTGATTCTTCCTGCCTGACCTATATTGGCCGGCTTGATGCGGTTTAGCTTTTGTCTTCCTTCTGTAGATATTGAAACGAGTTCGGAGTAATTTATGTCATCCGGGATTTTCAGGCTTTCCAGCCGCCTGATTTTATCGGCAAGCTGCTTTTCCCTTTCAATGTAACCTTCATATTTTACCCTGATCTCTGCAGATTCTACAATCTCGCTTTTTCTTGAGTCATTAAGTTCGGCCAGGTTTGCAGCGAAACCTGTTTTTGTGAGCAGATCATTTACGCTTACCTGCGGCCTTGTCGCAATAGTGATTGCCTTAACTTTTTGTGAAATGCTCCTTGTATTTACACTTTCAAGGAATTCATTGATTTCTTCACCTCCCACACTGCGTTCAGAGAGATAGTTTACAATCCGGTTTACTCCCCTCTCTTTTTCTTCAAGTCTTCCCACCCTGTCACTACCCGCAAGCCCAAGCTCAAAACCTTTCCTTGTCAACCTCTCATCTGCATTATCCTGCCTCAGCAATATCCTGTACTCCGCTCTTGACGTGAACATCCTGTATGGCTCATCGACTCCCTTGGTAACAAGGTCGTCAATCAATACACCTATATAGGATTCGTCGCGACCTAAAATGAAAGACTCATCACCCTTGATTTTCTGAACTGCGTTAATCCCTGCCATCAGACCCTGCGCAGCTGCTTCCTCATAACCTGTCGTGCCATTGATCTGCCCTGCAAAAAACAGATTCCGTATTCTTCTTGTTTCGAGTGAATGATGCAGTTGTGTAGGCTGAAAGAAATCATATTCGATCGCGTAGCCAGGCCTGAACATCACAACATTTTCAAGCCCTTTTACCTTCTTTAAAGCTTTAAGCTGAACTTCAAGGGGAAGGCTGCTCGAGAAACCGTTTATATAGTATTCTATCGTATCCAGTCCTTCCGGCTCGATAAAGAGCTGGTGTGAATCCTTATCTTTGAATGTAACGATCTTATCTTCTATGCTGGGGCAATATCTTGGTCCGCGGCCTTTAATCCTTCCGGTGAACAATGGGCTGAATTCAAGCCCTTTTCTCAATTCAGCGTGAACGTCCTTATTTGTGTGTGTTACATAGCAGCTCCTTTGTTCATTCAGTTTGAAAGGATCATCCATGTAAGAGAAGGTTCTTCCTTCATCATCACCCTTTTGTTCCTCCATTACTGAGAAATCGATAGTTCTTCCGTCGACACGGGCGCTCGTACCGGTTTTCATTCTTTCAACCGTAAATCCTAATTCCCTGAGCTGGTCACTCAACCCTACCGAAGCCTGGTCACCCGACCTTCCACCCTTGATTTTAGTGAAACCAACATGCATCAATCCGTTCAGGAACGTGCCATTGGTGAGTATTACGGCTTTCGACATGAATTTGGTGCCAAATGCGGTTTGGATGCCGACAGCGCTTTTATCATCAATAAGTAATTGTGTTGCCTGCTCCTGCCATATGAACAGGTTTTTTGTGCTCTCGAGGGCCTTTCTCCATTCCCTGGTAAATCTTGCCCTGTCGCATTGTGCCCGCGGACTCCACATTGCAGGTCCTTTTGATTTGTTCAGCATCCTGAACTGTATCATGCTCCGGTCGGTAATTATTCCACTCATCCCTCCAAGCGCATCAATTTCGCGAACGATCTGTCCCTTTGCAATGCCTCCCATTGCAGGGTTGCATGACATCTGTGCAAGCTTGGTCATGTCCATTGTAACCAGCAGGGTCTTCATGCCCATTACAGCAGCAGCATGTGCCGCTTCGCATCCTGCGTGCCCACCACCCACGACTATTATATCATATGTGAAATCCATCTAACTTCCTCCTTCTGCGAGCCAGAAGTCCTCCAGCTTCCGCATTTTACTCTTCTCCTCTTCTGTCCTGTCATCATGCCCTGCAAGATGGAGCACTCCATGGATCATTACTCTTTTCATTTCATCCATGACATCCGTACCGTAAATTCCGGCATTATCTTTCACCGTATCAGCGCTAATGTATATTTCACCATTTATATCAGATCCTTCATTATAATTAAATGTAATAACATCGGTATAATAATCATGTTCAAGGAACTGCCGGTTGATCAATATGAGATTCGCATCCGTGGTAATAATAAAATTTATATGTCCGGCAGCTTTTCCTTCCCCGGTAATTATATTTTCTATGATTTTTCTGGTTTTGTTCCAGCCTTTATACCTGAAGGCGGCTTCTTCGTAAAATATCCTTATGCTCAATCGAGAATATTTTTAAAAATCATTGTTACCTGGTTACCCCTGCGGCTATATTTAATCTCGTCAGCAAGGTGAGACATAAGAAACACGCCCCTGCCATTCAGCTCTTCCCGGTTTTCCGGAACAGTCGGATCGGGCACATTCTCCGGATGAAAACCATCACCCTCATCCCTTATTATAATTTTCAGCTCCCTTTCTTTACATTCAAACTCTATATAAACGGCTTTTTCCGGAATCGATTTATTTCCATGCATTATTGCATTGTTTACTCCTTCAAGGGTTGAAACAAGGATCTTTCCATAAGAATCCTGGGAGATGCCCAGCTCGCTTGTCACTTCGTCTATGGCCTTTTCCACAAGCCTTATGCATTTAATCCTTGATTCTATTTTGAGCCTCTTGTACATGAGTTCTTTATCAGGCCTTTATACCTGATTTCTCCTGTTTTTGTTACAAAATTTATCAATTTTTTGCAATCCAGGCCTCCGGATCATGAAATTTTGTTTCGTATATCATGAATTCAAGCACGCAGATATTGTTATTGGAAGGATCTGAATACACGTCTCCAATATATTGTTTTGTATCGACCTTATCGCCGGGTTTTACCTTTACATTAACGACATTATTGTAGACAGTGAAGTATTTTCCGTGCTTAATAATAACTGTCATGTTTGACCCCTGGATCGGGAAGACCCTCGTAACTTCACCCTTGAATATGCTTCTGGCTGCCATTCTACCACTGCTTGTGATCTCAATTCCGATATTTTCTTCCTGCACATACTTCAGAACTGCATTTTTCTGCACACCGAAATGACTGGTAATCAATCCTTTCTCTACCGGCCATGGCAATCTTCCCTTATTTTCTGCAAAATTGTCACCAATCAGCTTCTGTTCAGGAGTTTCAGCTTTGCTTTCTGCTTTTTTCCTTTCCTCTGCAATTAGCTTTGCTATTTCAGCTTCAATTCTCTTGGCTGTCTTTTTCTTTTCCTCAAGTTGTTTTCTTAATTGTTTTTCTTTGGTATTCAATGACTTGACCATCTTCTGAGATCTCTGCTGCTCAGTCTGAAGTAAAATTTTCTGCTGTTCTTCCCTTGATTTCAAATCCGACATCCTTGACAGGTCTGCCTGCAATTTTCCTCGTGAAACCTGTATCTGTTCCTTTAGCTCCAGGATGATTTCTGCTTCTCTTCTCCGGAATTTCGAAACCTGCTGAAGATATTTCAATCGTTTATATCCCTGGTTAAAATCTTTTGCAGAAAGTACATAGATAAGCTCAGGGTAGCCTTTACCCGTTTTATAGGAATTCAAAACAGTTATGGAATATTCTTTCTTTAGGCCTGTAAGGTCATCCTCCATCAGCTCTATGGCAGTAGTATTCAGATCAATTCTGTCTGAGAGGAGTGAAATTTCCTGCCTCATGCCTGAGATCACAGATTCCCTCAGGCTGACCTTTTTCCCCAGGATCTTAACGGCATTCATGCTTTCAGTCTTTTCTCTCGAGGTCGTTTTAAGCATGTTATCCACATAGCCGATCTCTTCCAGGGTTTTCTTCCTCTGAGTTTCGAGCTCCGATCTAGTCTGGGCTGAAACCTTAAATACAGTAAAAAATGCAATAAGAGCAAAAAAGACAACTCTCATCTCAGTTCAATTCGATTGTACCTGTTTCCCGGAATGAATTCAATGCTTCCCTCCCATTGCTCAATCCTGTCTATCTGAAGGGTTATCATATTTGATGATCCGTTATTCGATATTTCTATTTTTGAAGGAACTACCATGTCAGCCATATTCCTGAAATCCGAATACTGTACATTGGCGTTGTCCCTCATTCCGCTGCCTTCCACAACCGATCCTGAGATTTTTTTTCTGCCGCAATCGATATTATATGAAATTCTTCTGCCGGCTATCACATCTGCAAGCTCGCTTTTTTCTCCTGAACACTCGACCATTATAGATGGATTATCCATACTAAATACAAGATCTCCGAAAATTAAAGGAATTATTTCAAATGGCACCCCGTATTTGTAAGCAAGAACAGACGGCTTTCCGAAATACAGCACCCTGTTTATCCTGTCGTTAGCCAGGATTGTATCTGAAGTTATGAATATCCTGGCCAGCTCGATTCCAATGTTTGTCCTCAGCGTAATCAGGTATTTACCCGGGTATTCATATTTGATTCCCGCAATGAATTTCTCATTCAGCTCGTCTGTTTTAATTTCTACTTCACATTTTGGGATATTGAAATTCCTTGATGTGATATTCCGGCTGAAGACATCAGCTACCGTAACGTTCCCGCTGTCGCCACCATTACCGCCCTTCCTGGATAACTTTCTCGATGCCGAACAGCCTGAAACAGTTAAAATCAATAAGATATATATTATTTTCCGCAACTCTGAATTTCTCCTTTCAAATGTGTTTTATTATTATCGAGCTCCATCGCCTTCTCCCAATATTCAACAGCTTTCTGACACTTATGCTGTTTCTTTAAGATGAAGCCATAATGTTCGAACCATTCCGCATCATTCTGACCTGAGCTCTTCAGTATGGATTCAAACACTTTTGCAGCTTCGTTAACTTTTCCCCTCTTATACAAGACCCAGCCGTAGGTATCGAGAAAAGTAGTATTTCCCTTCTCTTTATCCACAACTTTCTTTGCAAGACTCTCCGCTTCCTTAAGATTCATATTCTGCTCTGCCAGGTAATAGGCATAATTATTCATCACCGTAAGGTCATTACTGTTGTTCCGGAGCGCCTCATCGAATGTTTCGAATGCCTTGTCATAGTTCTTCTGACGATAATACACATCCGCCCTCATCGTAAGCACCTGGGACAAAAAATCTTTTTCATTTCCCGCAAGTATCTCTGCTTTCCTAAGCTCCTCAAGGGCGACGTCATATTTGCCCGTCTCCATGGCGCCGTTTGCATAAAGCAGCTTTGCCGGAAGAGACATATTGAAAAGCGAAGCACATTGCGCGCCCTTATCCGTGAGAGTTTTCCAGTCTTTAAGATCCGTGTAAACGAGCAAAAGCTTCAACCACGCATTGTAATCAACCGGCCTTATTTTAATTATGTCTTCCAGTCTGCCGGCTGCATCATTGAGCCTTCCCTGCTTTACCATTAAATCAGCTCTCAGCAGCGGAATATTATCATCGTCTTTATATGCCGCTTCCAACACCATCAATGCAAGCGAAAGCCTGTTTTCCTTATCCGAAACAAGATCATCATTCCCGATAAGCCCTGAAAAAAGCTGAAATTTATCTTCTTTCCGTATGGCATCGTTAAGTACAATCGTATTCAGAATGCCAAACAGATCATTGTATTTCTTCTGCTTAAGAAGGAAATCGGCCATTGAAAGCTGCACATTCGGATCGGACGGATTCGATTTCAGGAGTTTATTATAAATCCCCAGGGCTTTCTCATTTTCATTTGCATCGCTCAGTACTTCAGCGTAAAGGCCATTATACATCACATCATCAGGTTTCTGCCTCAGCAGCTCTTCTGCTTTCTGTTTGGCAGCGCTGTAATTACCTGTCGCAACAAGGCTTTTAATTGACAATAATGTCGAAGTTTCATTTACTCCATACTCTTTGTCAAAACTTTCGAAAATGGCATTTGCTTTAGCATAATTCTTATTTTCTATATACAGGTTTCCCAGGGCAAGCTGAAGATTTTCATTCTCCGG
>DATGWQ010000275.1:0-56105 GCA_035299385.1 Bacteroidales bacterium
AAAGCCGGTTGCCTCAGATTGAGGGAACCACCACCCTCCTCCATCGTGACTGGCATCGATAACAATCTTTTTCTTAAGCTTCACAGCCTCAGCTTCCCAGACTGTGGAGCGGTTTTCAGCATCTTTCAGTTCATACAATACAGGGCTGGAAAAATCGACTGTTGATACACCGGACACCTGCTTGATGCCCTTCAGATAGACACTGCAGCCATTGGGAACTACGAACTCAGGAATAAGTGAACTGACATCTACGTCATGATCCACCTCAAATTCCACCTGGCGGCTTGAACGGTCTATGCTGGAGGGCAATGTCTGTCCGGTCGACGAAAATGACAGGAAAGGAATACGCGTTTCAGGCTGCTCCTCTTTCTGACATGAAGACAAAGCCAGGACCGGGATTACAAAGATGAAATACAATTTTCTCATGTCCTTACATTTTTGTTTTAACAGAATTCGGCAATGCACATCGACGTTTTGAGGGACGAGGCCTTAGATGCTGATTATCAAAACAAAAGTACTGCATAATAAATGAAAGTCAAGTCCTGCCATGCCCGAACAGCCATGTTTTTATAAAATATGATATTTCATAAAAATCAAGTAGTTTTGCACTTCAATTTACGGGAACATTGAAGAAGCTTGACAAATTTGTACTGAAGTCATTTGTAGGGCCTCTGATTCTTACATTTTTCATTGTCCAGATCATCCTTGTTCTTCAGTTTCTATGGATGTATATAGATGACCTGGCGGGGAAAGGTCTGGAATTCAAGGTCCTGGCAGAGCTTTTATATCATTTCTCGCTTACTTTCGTTCCCATGGCATTACCGCTGGCCATACTGCTTGCATCGCTGATGACTTTCGGCAACATGGGTGAATTCAGCGAGCTCACTGCCCTGAAGGCTTCCGGAATACCTTTGCAGAGAATAATGAGGCCACTGATCTTTCTGCTGGTCTTCTTTGCTTTAATTTCTTTCTTCTTCTCCAATAATGTGCTCCCTTACGCAACTGACAAAGCAAAAACATTATTGTGGGATATCAAGAGGAAAAATCCTGATATCAATATACAGGCAGGCACTTTTTACAACGGTGTTCCCGATTACAGCATCAAGGTGACAAGGAAAACCGAAAAAGGCAGGCTCGACGGCCTTATCATCTATGATCACAGGGACAAGCGGGGAAACGTGTCAGTGACAACCGCCGATTCAGGTTACATGAAGCTGACGGATGATCAGAGCGGTCTTGTTATGACCCTTTATAACGGCAATACATTTCTTGAGCTTCCAGAGAAGAAAGCATCCGCAAGTTACCGGACGTATCCTTCAAGGAAAGATTATTTCAGGAAACAGACAATAATAATACCACTTACAGGTTTCGATCTGGAACGAAGCGAGGATGGTCTGTTCAAGACAAGGGCAGAGACTAAAGACATCTCGGAGCTTACATTCATTATCGATTCGCTGAACAAGAGGTACACTGAACGGATAGAAACCCAGGTAAAGGAATTCAACAATTCGAAGATCATGTACCAGAGGAGCTATATCCCGGGATATGTAAGTGCTTCCGCCAACACCGACACACTCAGGAAATTCACTGTATTCAATGCGGGCGCTGCTCTGGATTCGCTCCCGGTCATTGAAAGAAGAGCCGTCCTGTCGAGGGCAATCGAGAATCTGCGCGATGCACAGTTGTACCAGACGCAAAGGAATGAAACTCTCTATTACGAGATAAAGAATATAAAACGCTTCGAGGTGGAGTGGAACAAGAAGCTTACGCTCTCATTTGCATGCCTGGTCTTCTTCTTCATCGGCGCCCCCCTTGGTGCAATAATAAGGAAGGGAGGGCTGGGTACGCCTGCGGTGATATCGATCTTCTTCTTTGTAATATATTACGTTATTTCAATATCAGCACAGAAGCTGGTTGAAGAAGATGTCGTGGGAACCTTTGCAGGGATGTGGGCAGCATCATACATACTTCTTCCCATCGGCATTTTCCTTACTTACAAGGCCACGACGGACTCGGTGCTGATGAATGTCGACACTTACCTGAGTGTATTCAAGAAAATCAAGAATTATCTTTACAGGATCTTCATGGGCGGAGAAGAAGATTCTGTAGCGGAATAAAAAAATGTAAAATGAACAGTATCAAACTAAATACTATTGCAGAGGCTATTGAAGATATAAAAAATGGCAGGCTTATAATTGTTGTCGATGATGAAGACAGGGAAAATGAAGGTGATTTCATATGTGCTGCGGAGCTCATAACACCCGAGAAGGTCAACTTCATGGCAAAATACGGAAGAGGCCTTATCTGTGCAGCCCTGCCTGAAGAAAGATGCGAGGAACTCGATCTTAACCTGATGGTCGGCAACAACACCTCGATACATGAAACACAGTTTACAGTGAGCGTCGATCTCTTATCCGGTGAAACAACCACCGGGGTATCGGCAAAAGACAGGGCACTGACGATCAAGGCTCTTGTCGATCCGAAAACAAAGCCGTCAGATCTTGGGAGGCCTGGTCATATTTTCCCGCTGAAGGCAAAGGTGAAGGGAGTTCTCAGGAGGGCGGGTCATACAGAGGCGGTTGTCGATCTGACAAGGCTTGCAGGACTTCAGCCCGGGGGAGCGCTGGTCGAAATAATGAACGACGACGGAACGATGGCCCGGATGGATGACCTGCAGGCTATCAGTGAGAAGTTCGGAATAAAGATCATCACAATAAAAGATCTGATCTCCTACAAGCTTGAAAGAGATTCAATTATAGAAAAAGGCGAGCGGGTTACTCTTCCGACCGAGAAAGGCAACTTCGATTTTATTCCTTTCCGCCAGGTAAGCAATGGGCTCGAGCATGCAGCCCTGGTAAAAGGAACATGGAGCAAGGATGAACCAGTTCTCGTAAGGCTTCATTCATCGTGCTTCACAGGCGATATATTCGGGTCATTGAGATGTGACTGTGGCCCCCAGCTTCACAAGGCCATGGAAATGGTTGAAGCCGAAGGCAAGGGAGTTGTTATTTATCTCAGCCAGGAAGGCCGCGGAATCGGGCTTCTCAATAAGATAAAAGCGTACAAGCTGCAGGATGAAGGAATGGATACTGTGCAAGCAAACCTGAAGCTCGGATTTGGCGAGGATGAAAGGGATTATGGTGTCGGCGCAAGCATAATGCGCGAGCTCGGGCTCGGCAAGATCAGGCTGATCTCGAACAATCCCGTTAAAAGGGTTGGGCTCGAAGGCTACGGAATACAGATCGTCGAAACGATTCCGCTGATAATCGAAGCCAATCCCCACAACAGGTTCTATCTCGAGACAAAGGCCAACAAGATGGGGCACAATCTTAGCTGTTACAAACATATTGTAAAGGAGAAGGATTTGTAATAACTTTATACTAATCTACTTAATAATCAGCAATGAAAAGCCTCAGGATAGTATTCATGGGGACACCGGAGTTTGCGGTGGCAACTCTGGGATCGCTGCTGATCAACGGTTTCAATGTGATCGGCGTGGTTACCGCACCCGACAAGCCCGCCGGAAGAGGCAGGCAGATAAAACAGTCTGCAGTGAAAGAGTTTTCCGGGTACAGCTCTTTGCCGGTCCTTCAGCCTGAAAAATTGAAAGATCCCTCGTTTATTGCCTCACTCAAGGAGCTCGATGCTGACCTGTTCATTGTTGTTGCATTCAGGATGCTTCCCGCAGAGGTATGGAAGCTGCCGCGGATCGGAACAATCAACCTTCATGCCTCCCTGCTGCCACAATACAGGGGCGCTGCACCCATAAATCATGCAATTATAAACGGGGAGAAAGTAACGGGGCTCACCACATTCTACATCAACGAACAAATAGATACGGGATCGATCCTGCTGAGGGAGGAAGTGCCAGTCTTTCCTTTTGAAAATGCAGGCGACCTCCATGACAGGATGATGAAACACGGAGCAAGGCTGGTTATCAGGACGCTGTCGGGTATTGTGAGCGACAGCATCAGCCCGGTAAAACAGGATGACCTGACCAAACCAGGCCAAAAACTGATGCCCGCACCAAAGATAACTCCGGAGTTCTGCATTGTTGACTGGAATAATGAACCTGTTAAGATTCATAACTTCATCAGGGGGCTCTCACCCTACCCCTGTGCAAAATCCTCATTCTCTGACGGGAAAACTTCTGTGAGCTTCAGGATTTACGAAAGTCAGCCTGAGATCAGGTCTCACAGCTTTACTCCAGGACGTTTTTTTTCGGATGGCAAAACGTATCTTAAAGCTGCCTGCAATGGGGGGTTCATCAGCATCTGCAGTCTTCAGGCCGAAGGCAGGAAAAAAATGACGACGCCGGAATTTCTTAGAGGTTTCCGTATTTCGGAATTTGCTGTTCCTCTCAGTTAACAGGCTTCATGCTTCTAAGCCACAGCTTTGTGCCGGGTTTGGGCTCTGTTCCCTCCTCCATTCGGTTCAGAGCATAAAGGCTTTTCAGCTTAATGCCAAATTTCTGAGATAACTGGTACATGGTATCTCCCTCCTTATAAGTATACTGATCCTTTCCTGCTTCAGCCTTCTCGCGTTTTGGCTGCAGATAGAGTATCTGGCCCGGCAGCAGGCTGAAATCTTCCCCGAGATCATTATAGCGCTGGAGCTCCCACCGGAGAAGCTTAAATTCTTCTTCGATCTTTTCCCTGGTGTCCCCGTCTTTTACAATAATGTACTGGATACGGTTATTCTCCATTATCCTGGGTGTTCTTGCGATCACACTCCTGCTTTCTTCAGAAACGGCAACCTCAGGAACAGAGCTGACCGGCACTATCTTTGCCTGTTTGCCTGCCGTATATTCTTTATCATAGATATACAGGTCATTTTCCTCAATCTTCCTTACCAGCAAAGCAGCATAATTCGGGTTTGTGGCATAACCTGCCCTTTTAAGCCCGGTTGCCCAGGCCTTGTAATCATAAGGTGAGAGATCGAACAGTGAGCTGTACCTTGATCCTTTTGCGATAAAATCCGAATGATCCTGGAATGACTCCTCGGCGCTGCCGTACTTTCTGAAGCAATCATTCCTCCTGTCATCGTTGTGATAGACGGATGCCCCGTTCCAGTTATGGCATTTTATTCCGAAATGATTATTTCCCCTCCTGGCCAGCTCGCTCCTTCCGAAATCAGACTCGAGCATACCCTGTGCAAGAGTAATGCTTGCAGGAACACCGGTCCTCTTCATCTCATGAATTGCAATGTCGCGGTAAGCATTGATGTAGTCGACGGCAGGGTCCCCGGTTTTAGCCACCCGGGCTGCTTTTGGCATTTTGGGGAATGAAGCCACAGCGTTGTTGTTATTATCTGAAACAACAGCATTGGATGGTGTACTTTCAGAGTTGCTTATTGTTCTTGTGGACCTGCATGAAACAAACAGCACATTTGCTGCCATGAAAAAATAAACAACTTTCACTCTAAACATCAGTTCCAGGGTTTCAGACAAAAATACAGGAAAAAGGACAAATATTAAAGGGAAAAGTTCCAGCACGAAGGAAACGCCTGATGAAACAAAGTTGATTATCGTGCGGCTCAGGTAACGGGGCAAAAGGTGAACATTCTTCATAGGTTATTTCAAACGTTAAAGACTTACAAAATTTACAGACTTGACAGGCTGTTTTATTCTATAACGACTTTTATTGGTATTTTTGTATAATATATGATTTGTATGCCAAAAACCAGGAATATCTCTTTCTCCTATACCGAATATACCTCAGCCGATGAGATGGCCCCTTCAGACAGAGAGCTTGTAGTCTCTTCGCGTGAAATTGCCATGAATGCTTATGCTCCTTACTCAAATTTCAAGGTAGGATCGGCCGTGAGGCTGCAAAGCGGGAGAGTGGTAACCGGAACAAATGTCGAGAATGCAGCATTTCCGTCGGGTATCTGTGCTGAAAGAACCGCACTCTCAAATGCAATCAGCAATTTCCCCGGAGATAGACCTGTTGCCATAGCAGTTTCTGCTGTAACTCCGTCGGGGCCAACCGGTGACCAAGTGTCACCATGTGGCTTGTGCCGGCAGTTTATTGCTGAGGAGGAACTGAGAAACGGTAAGAAAATAAGAATAATACTTTCAGGAAAAGACAAGATACTTGTTATCGACAGCATAAGCGACCTGCTTCCGCTGCAGTTCAACAAGGATGATCTCAGGACTGTTCTTCCCTGATCACAAGCTGGAACCCGGCACCATGGATATTCTTGATGTTCAGGTCAGGATCCTCTGAAAGGAATTTCCGCAGCTTTGTTATATAAACATCCATGCTCCTGGCTGTGAAATAGTCATCTGAACCCCAGATTTTTTTGAGCGCAAGCTCCCTGCTTATGAGCTCATTTGGATTGAGCGCAAGCAGCTCGAGCAACTGTGCCTCCTTTGGGGAAAGCTTCTTTTCATCATTGCCTGAGGTAAGGGTACGGAGTTTGGCATTAAAGGTGAATTTTCCAATCTGGTAAATATCCCTTTCACCGCTCTGTGCTTCACGCCGCGATAAAATAGCACGAATCTTGGCCAGAAGGATATCCGTATCGAAAGGCTTTGTCACATAGTCGTCGGCGCCGACGCCATATCCTCTGAGAACATCATCCTTAAGCTTCTTGGCTGTAAGAAAGATGATCGGAACATCGACATTGATCTTGCGCACCTCCTGTGCGATAGTGAATCCGTCAACATGGGGGAGCATGATGTCGAGAATGCATATATTGAAGCTTCCCTTCCTGAAATGGTCCATGGCATACTTGCCATCATCGACCCATTCAACCGAAAAATCGTTTATTTCAAGATAGGATTTTAGAACCGAACCGAAGCTCAGGTCATCTTCAACCAGAAAGATTTTCACCTGTTTGCCGCTCATTTCAGTCGCAATTAAAAGGTAAATATATATCGAATTTGCTTCCCTTGCCCGGTTCGCTTGTTACTGTAACATTTCCTTTATGAGCCTCGATAATGGCACGTGCATAATTGAGGCCCAGCCCGAAGCCTTTCACATCATGAACATTTCCCGAGGCCTGCCTGTAAAATCTTTCGAAGATCTTGCTCTGCACCGCTTTTGACATGCCTATTCCCTTATCCTCGACTGTCAGGACCAGCCCTTTCCCGACATTCTTCGTCGAAACCGTAATCTCAGGATCGTCGGGCGAATATTTGAGAGCATTGTCGAGAAAATTATTCACCAGGTTTGTAAGATGATCCGAATCGCCGCAGATAACCGGCTCGTCGGCATTCAGGTGCTGTATTATCCTGCCGTTCTTCTGCTGGACCTGTATGTCGATAGTTTCGATGGCATGCTGTATTATGGTGTGCAAGTTCACATTCTCAAACCTGAATTCAATTTCCTTTTTATCGAGTGAAGCTATCTGGAGTATTGTCTCCACTTTCTTGTTCATCCTGCTATTTTCCTTTTTGATCATTCCGACAAAATGACGCACGCTGTTCTCGTCCCGTATCACTTTCGGGTTCGTTATGGTGTCGGCTGCGAGTGAAATGGTGGCAATAGGCGTCTTGAACTCGTGTGTCATATTATTAAGAAAGTCGGACTTCATCTCCGAAACCTTCTTCTGTGTGATAATGAAATAAAGGCTTAGTGCAAATGTCGCAAGGATGAATAATGAAAACAGCATGGATCCTCCTAGCAGCCAGCCGATTGAACGCAGTACGAAGTTCGTTTTTTCCGGGAATACGACTGAAAGGACTATATCCTGGTTGAGGATATTATCGGGAAACAGCCCGACCTTATACCTGCTTTTCAGAAAATCTTCATTATCTGATTTGCTGAATGTTCCACCCTGCACATCCCCGTTTCTGATGATGGCAAATTCATATGGTGTATGAAGATTATATGAAAGCGTCCGCTGCAGTACCGTTGTGACTTCCCGTGGGTTGAAATCCAGCGTCTTTTCCCATTGGTAGACGTCGGAGATCATCTGGCTGCTCAGGTTCTGAATGGCATTTGCCTTGCGCCGCATCTTGTTCATGAAATCATTCTGACCCGGGAAGCTTCCCTGTATTCCGCCCTGTTCGGGAGGCAGCTGCATCATCCCGCTCCTGCCGGGAATAGTTGTGTATGCAGTATCGGAAACAATCGATGTGTCACCATTGAAAAAATAGGACCTGTTCCTTGTGACCACCATTCCGGAGTCATTCATTCCTGAAAAGGAGGAAAAGCTCTGGATCATGAGCCCGTCGCCTTCACTCGAAGCACTGTCCTGGTACTGTATTGGCTCGTCTATCATGAAATCGTTCAGGAAGCTCATCCTGCGGGAGAATTCGATAGCATTCCTGGCATCGTTCAGGCTTATCGCAACACGGTTGTCAAAAACTTCGTTCTGAATGCTGACAGCATCTCTGATCCAGACAGTCTGAACCCATATGATGCCAATGATCGACAGCAGCATCATCAGAATCAAAGTAGTGAATTTAACCCTGTTCATGCTGCAAAAATAAGTGTTTAACGTGTAATGGGTTAAACTTTAACTTTTTATTAACGTGAGAGTTAAATCTTTTTAAATACCGAAATGATTCCAGAGATCACCTTCCGGAAAATGTGCCGTAATTGTTACCTGCTCTTTTTTGACAGGGTGAATGAATTCGAGCTTTCGCGAAAAAAGGCTTATCCCCCCTTTTTCGTTTGATCTTGCGAAGCCGTATTTAAGATCTCCTTTTATTGGGCAGCCTATCCTGGCAAGCTGCGCCCGTATCTGGTGATGGCGGCCGGTGTGAAGCTCTATTTCAATAAGGTAGTATTTTTCAGAACGGCCCTTAAGCCTGTATGTCAGCGATGCCTGCTTCGAGCCTTTCACTTCAGAGTCGTACACATATGTTTTATTCTGCTGCTCATTTTTCTTGAGCCAGTGAGTAATTGTGGCTTCATCTTCCGGAGGTCTTTCCTTTACGATTGCATAATAGATCTTCTTAACCTTGTTTTCCCTGAACAGCTCATTCATCCTTTCAAGGGCTTTCGAAGTTCTTGCGAAAAGCATGACCCCGCTCACAGGCCTGTCGAGGCGGTGCACGACACCAAGGAAAACTTCACCTTTCTTATTGTATTTTGAAGCAATATAGCGTTTTACCTCTTCCTCGAGGGGAGCATCTCCGGTTTTGTCACCCTGGGCAAGATCGGATGATTTTTTATATACTGCAATCAGGTGATTGTCTTCAAAAAGGATTTCTGGCATTGGAAAAAATATTGTTATGCGGTTTAAAATCAGTTGTGATATCTCCCCTCCATTTGAAGGAGGGGTGTCCGGGGGACTCATAATTAATTTGGATTTTTCAAACATTAAGAAATCAACCACCCGGCCCTGAATAAATTTTATGAATGGAATTAAGCTTCTGCCGGTCCACCCCTCCTTCAAAAGGAGGGGTGAATACTCCAATATTATTTTTCAATAATCAAAAGAGATTCTTTTAATATTGTTCTTTTTCGTTGGGAAAATCTACAGATCTCACATCCCTGATATAATTCTCGACCGAGCCTTTTATCTCATCATACAGATTATGGTACCTTCTGAGGAAACGCGGAGAGAACTCCTTTGTAATACCGAGCATATCGTGAATCACAAGGACCTGTCCGTCTGTCTGCGGACCCGCGCCGATGCCGATAACCGGTATTTTTATAGATGATGTTACCTGACCGGCCAGCTTTGCAGGAATTTTTTCAAGCACAAGGGCAAAACAGCCTGTCTGCTCAAGCAGCTTTGAGTCGTCCAGGAGCTTCGCTGCTTCCTCATCCTCCTTTGCACGGACCACATACGTGCCGAACTTATGTATTGCCTGCGGTGTAAGTCCCAGGTGTCCCATTACGGGAATCCCTGCAGAAAGGATACGTTCAACTGATTCCACAACCTGCGATCCTCCTTCAAGCTTAACCGCAGCAGCTCCTGTTTCCTTCATGATCCTGATTGAAGAGGCAAGCGCTTCCTTTGAATTACCCTGGTAAGTGCCGAAGGGCAGGTCCACAACGACCAGCGCCCTCTTTACCCCCCTGACAACCGAGGCAGCGTGGTAGATCATGTTATCGAGAGTGATTGGAAGAGTGGTGTCGAATCCTGCCATGACATTCGAGGCGCTGTCACCCACAAGAATGACATCAATACCAGCTTCATCGAGTATCCTGGCAATTGAAAAATCATATGCTGTAAGCATTGCGATCTTTTCACCTTTCAGCTTCATTTCATGAAGTACATGCGTTGTCACACGCTTCACCGCTGTATGGACTGACATATTAAAATGATTTAATGTGCAAAGTTACTCATTTGTTTGATCAGGATGAAATTATATCATTCTTACTGTCAGAATCATTTTTGATCCTGTCTTTTTGTCATTCATTCTGCATTAAACAAACCGGCATTTTGATCTGACGTTATGTCATAATTACCTGAAAAAGCAAAATTCAATGCAATGGCATAATCATTGATCATCCATAGATCGAATCTATTGAACTTTCTAAAAAACATTATAAACATGGGAAAAATTATCGGAATCGATCTGGGAACGACAAACTCTTGCGTCGCTGTTATGGAGGGAAACGAACCTGTTGTGATCCCGAACAGTGAAGGTAAAAGGACAACTCCTTCGATTGTGGCTTTTGTGGAAAATGGCGAAAGAAAAGTTGGTGATCCTGCAAAACGTCAGGCCATAACCAATGCCAAGAAGACCGTCTATTCCATCAAAAGATTTATGGGTGAGACATATGACAAAGTACAAAAAGAGATTCAAAGGGTTACATATACAGTCGTAAAGGGCGACAATAATACCCCAAGGGTCAAAATTGATGACCGCATGTATTCGCCGCAGGAAATATCTGCGATGATCCTTCAGAAAATGAAAAAAACAGCTGAGGATTATCTTGGCCAGGAAGTGACTGATGCGGTGATCACTGTTCCTGCATACTTCAGCGATTCTCAGCGCCAGGCAACAAAAGAGGCCGGTGAAATAGCCGGTCTGAATGTAAAAAGGATAATAAACGAACCGACAGCTGCTTCTCTTGCTTACGGGCTTGATAAGAAAAACAAAGACCTGAAAATCGCAGTTTTTGACCTGGGAGGCGGCACATTCGATATTTCAATTCTTGAGCTTGGTGACGGAGTATTCGAGGTAAAGTCGACAAATGGAGATACTCACCTTGGAGGTGACGATTTCGATCACATGATCATAGACTGGCTTGCCGAGGAATTCATGAAGGAAGAAGGCCTTGACCTCAGGAAAGACCCGATGGCGCTTCAGCGTCTTAAGGAAGCTGCCGAGAAGGCAAAGATAGAGCTTTCCAGCTCGACTTCCACGGAGATCAACCTGCCCTATATAATGCCTGTAAACGGCATTCCGAAGCATCTTGTAAAAACGCTCACCAGGGCCCAGTTTGAAAAGATCTGCGATAAGCTCATCCAGGCTTGCGTTGAACCATGCAAACTTGCACTTAAAGATTCCGGTCTTTCTATTTCTGATATTGATGAAGTAATTCTTGTAGGCGGATCAACACGTATACCAGCAATACAGCAGCTCGTTGAAAAATTCTTCGGGCGTGTTCCCTCAAAAGGTGTGAACCCCGACGAAGTTGTTGCAGTCGGCGCTGCAATCCAGGGTGGCGTGCTTACCGGTGAAGTCAAGGATGTGCTTCTGCTTGATGTTACTCCGCTTTCGCTCGGTATCGAAACAATGGGCGGCGTGATGACTAAGCTGATTGAATCCAATACTACCATCCCTACAAAGAAAACTGAGGTCTTCACTACAGCTGCAGACAGCCAGCCTTCGGTTGAGATTCATGTACTCCAGGGAGAAAGGCCGATGGCAGCGGGCAACAAAACCATCGGACGTTTCCATCTCGATGGAATTCCGCCTGCCCCAAGGGGTATTCCGCAGATCGAAGTAACATTCGATATAGATGCAAACGGTATACTTCATGTTACTGCAAAAGACAGGGGTACCGGGAAAGAACAAAGGATCAGGATCGAGGCTTCATCAGGTCTCAGCGACGATGAGATAAAGAGAATGCGTGAGGAAGCAAAGGCCAATGAGGAGGCCGACAAGAAAGCCAAGGAGAAAGTGGATAAGATCAATTCAGCCGACAGCATGATCTTCACAACCGAAAAACAGCTGAAAGAATTCGGCGACAAGATCCCGTCAGATAAAAAATCTTCAATAGAATCAGCTCTTGCGAAGCTGAAGGAAGCCCATAAATCCCAGGATCTGGACTCTATCGACAGGGCACTTGCTGAGCTTAATACAGTCTGGCAGTCAGCATCGGAGGAAATGTACAAGAATGCGCAGGCTTCTTCAGGGCAACCTGGTCCGGGACCACAGGGCGGACAGGGCGAGCCTGGTCCCGGCGCCGGCAACAAGTCAGGCAATGATGAAGTGACGGATGTAGACTTTGAAGAAGTGAAATAAAACATTAAGTGAAATAAACGTTGGCGCGAAATAAACATTAAGTGAAATGAACGTTGAGGCACAGATTAAAAATCTGCGCCAGCAGAAGTTTAAATATTCAAAGAGGCTGGAATTATACCAACCTCTTTTTTTTGTAATTTTACGCACATATACAATCTTTGATGCTGTCAGTCAGGAAAATATTCATCTCAATTTTACTTCTCATTATAACGGTACTTCAATCCATCGCTCAGTTCAACCAGACTGATCAGAAAGGGATGAAACAGGGTCATTGGGTTAGGAAATATCCGAACGGAGTGGTTATGTATGACGGCTTTTTCAGGGATAATCATCCGGTAGGCGAACTTAAAAGATATTTTGACGACGGATCGATCCAGTCTGTGCTGATCTTCAGTGAAGATGGCAGAAAGGCTGATGCGACACTCTATTTTCCGAATGGGAAAATAGCGTCCAAAGGAAAATATGCCGACCAGAAAAAAGAAGGAAAATGGCAGTTTTTTTCACTCGATACAGCCAACTACATGGTGAGTGAGGATGTTTATAAAAATGATCTCAAAGACGGATTATCTGTAAAGTTCTATCCTGATCACAGGATAGCGGAGCAGGTTAACTGGGTTAACGGAATTCAGAACGGAGAATTCCTGAGGTTATACGATAGCGGAGCCAACTGGCTGAAATCTGAATATGTTAATGGCAAGCTGAATGGCAGATTCGAGGTGTGGTTCGAAGACGGGAAGCCGGAATGCTCAGGACAGTATGTGAACGGCATTAAGGAAGGCAACTGGCTGTACTACAATGAAGATGGTTCAGTAAGGTATAAGGTCACCTACTCGAACGGTGTTCCTGATAATCCGCAAATGGACATAGATGCGACAAACTTTATTGATAATCTCGAAAAGAATAAGGACAAGATCCCTGATCCTGAAAAAACGGGAGAAATCCGGTAAATGAAAAAAGGAGTATATCTGCTTTTATCTTTTCTCCTGGCAGTTACGCTTAAAAGCCAAGGGCAGGCATATTCATATTTCGTCAGGGTATATTTTAAAGACAAGGGGAACACAAGTTACCAGGCGCAACACATACTATCGGAAAGAGCTGTTGCGAGGCGAACCAAATCTGGCATTCAGTTCCCTGTATTGAGTGATTTTCCTGTAAACAGGGCGTATATAGACCAGATCCGGTCCCTTGGCTACACTTTCCATTGTTCTTCAAAATGGATGAATACAGCCCTGTTTAAAACAAATAATATATCAGGCATCACTTCCATACAAAGCCTGCCGTTTGTCGCGGGTGTTAAGATCGTAAAGACACCGGGGCCCAAAAGCAGGTTCATTGACAAGCTTGAAGTAAAAACAATGGAAGCCGGAGCATTCCCTTATGACAGGCCGATAACAATGCTCAACGGGTACACACTTCACGATAACGGTTTCACAGGTAAAAACATACTCATAGCTGTTCTTGACGGAGGTTTCACCAATGCCGACAGGATTGAATCACTTAATGCCCTACGCTCCAGGAATGGGATTATTTTCACATGGGATTTCGTCAAACTCGATGCAGGCGTTTATGAATCGAGCACCCATGGAACTGATGTAATGTCAATACTTGCCGGACAGCTTCCAAACCACATAGCAGGGACTGCACCTTCGGCAGATTACATCCTTTTTAAAACAGAAGACGTCGAGACAGAGTTCCCCTGCGAGGAAGACTTCTGGGCTGCGGGCGCTGAATTTGCCGATAGTGCAGGGGCTGATATAATTACATCATCGCTCGGGTATTATGAGTTCGATGATCCTTCAATGAATTATAAGCAATCAGACCTGGACGGGAATACCGCATTCGTAACAAGAGTTGCCGATATGGCCGCCTCAAAGGGAATAGTTGTTATTGTGAGCGCGGGGAACGAGCGTGATAATCCATGGAGGAAGATCATATTTCCATCCGATGGCGATAGTGTTATTGCGGCCGGCGCAGTCGACGAAAATATGATCATTGCGCCTTTCTCTTCGGCAGGCCCTTCAGCCGACAGGCGGGTAAAGCCCGATAATGTGGCCATGGGTGTGCGTGTACCCATACAGATGACGACAGGCAGCTCAACATTCGGCAACGGGACTTCCTTCTCCTGCCCTGTCCTGAGCGGTATGACTGCATGTCTCATGCAGGGCGTGCCGCAGGCGATAAACTCACAGATCATCGAAGCCCTGCACAGAAGCGGAGACAGGTACAATTCACCCGATTCACTCTATGGTTTTGGGGTGCCTGATATGGCAAAGGCCTATTCTTTTCTGAAGGATATATATACGGTCGTTCCCGAAGAAGAAATGATAATAACTCCAAACCCGGCAACGGGGCTGTTTCAGCTGATCTTCAAACAGGCGCCGGGACCCATAAGCATTGAGATTTACAATGAAGCAGGTTCCATGCTTTACAGGAAAGATCTCCCTTTATCCGGCAGGTCTGCTATAATTACCGACTTTCAAAATGCCGGACGGGGCATATATTTCGTCAAAGTGAAGAAATCAGAAGGATCGGTTACCGCAAAGCTTATAAAAACGAGGTGATGATGGCAGAGAAACTGTCGCTTTACGAATTGCAGATGATCATCAGGGATTCGCTGTACATATCCCTTCCGGATATGTATTGGGTCACAGGGGAGATCTCAGAAATTAAGCAGAATTATGCCGGTCACTGTTACCTTGAGCTGGTGGAAAAACAGGCTGATGATATAAATCTGAGAGCCAGGGTAAGGGCTGTAATCTGGTGCAAAAAGTTCAGCTTCCTCAAATCCTTCTTTGAATCATCCACAGGCGAATCGCTCAGGGAAGGGCTGAAGATACTGGTAAAAATAAAGATCGAATACCATGAGCTTTACGGCCTCAGCCTGGTAATTTGCGACATAGATCCTTTCTACACCGCCGGTGAACTAGCGGTTAAACGCCGTATGATCATCTCAAGGCTCGAAAACGAAGGGGTCTTCACAATGAACAAAGGGGTATGCATACCCACTGTAATACAAAGGATTGCAGTGATATCATCTGCAAAAGCTGCAGGTTATAATGATTTCATAAAGCACCTGGATGGCAATAGCTATGGTTATGTATATTACACAAAATTATTCGAAAGTCCCATGCAGGGGACAGATACGGAGCAGGGAATATTGAAAGCTCTTGACAGGGTTGCCGATCTTTGCCATCATTTTGATGTGGTCGCAATTTTAAGAGGCGGAGGTTCACAGGCCGACCTGAGCTGGTTTGATAATTACAACATTGCTTTTCATATAACACAGTTTCCGATTCCTGTTTTTACCGGAATCGGTCATGAAAAAGATATGTCCGTAGCCGACATGGTTGCCTGCATGGCCCTGAAGACACCCACTGCAGTTGCTGATTTCATTATAGACCAGACGGCTCAGACCGACGCAAGACTGAGTGAAATCCGGGACTCCATCAAAGAAAAGACCCGGATAATCCTTGAAAGTAACAGGAACAGGCTCGATGGAGCTGCCGTACGGCTGCAGCCAATGGCCAGGGTGCTCATTTCGGAGATCAAAGAGGTTCTTTCGGAAAAATCCCTGAGGCTTGTCAATTCTGGCATGATCTTCACGGGGAAAGCAGGACTTATAACAGCTGATTATCTTAACAGACTTACAGGCAGCGCCAGAATATTGATTTCAGCAAAATCAAGTTCACTCGGGCAGTTATATTCAAAGCTGGGTCCCGGAGCCATCAGAATGCTTCATGAAAAAGCATCCCGCATCGAATCGGTTGAAAAAACTCTTGCACTGCTGAGCCCGGAAAAAGTTCTTGCCCGGGGGTATACCATAACATACAGGAACGGAATAGTGGTGAAGGAAAAGGAAGACCTGTCTGAGGACGACCTGATAGAGACCAGATTCAGGGATGGAGTGATCTCAAGCAAAATAGTGAAAATGCGTGACCATCCTGATATCGAATTGAACGATTAGCAAAAACAAAGCAATATGACAAAGAAAGAATTTTCCTTTAACGATGCCGTAAACAGGATTGAACAGATACTGAAGAATATCGAAAACGGCGAACTGGATGTCGACAGGCTTTCGGAGGAAGTTAAAAATGCAGCTGAACTGATCAGGCAATGCCAGAAGAAGCTGAAAACTACAGAAGAAGAGATCAACAGTATTTTCAGGGATCTGGCATAAAAAAGTAAATCAGGACCGTAGTCCTGATCTACTCCTTTACTACCCTAAACCTAAATCCATGAAAAAAAATCTGTAACTCTTCGTTACTACCTTCTCAATGTTAAACGTAAACTTATCAGATTTTGTTTCACTTTCAGACAAGTTTGTGCTGAAAGTCGGTAATTTTTTGATGAACAGCCTATTTCTCTACACCAAGCACTTCCTTGAAAGCTTTTTCAAATACTTCTTTCGGTAATGCACCCATTGCCATCTGTGGCTGTCCATCCACAGGAATAAAAAGGAATGAGGGTATATTCCTTATACCAAAAGCAGACGCCAGTTCGAGTTCTTCCTCGGTATCAATTTTATATACATTCAGTTTGCCGTCATAATCCCTGGCCAACTCGTCAAGCACAGGTGCCACTATCTTGCAGGGGCCGCACCAGTTGGCATAAAAATCAATGATACAGGGCTTGTCACCCTCGAATTTCCATTCGGTATTCTTCTCGTAGTTGAAAATCCTGTCCAGGAATTTCTCTTTTGTCAGATGCTCAATCATTCTCAATTTTTTACTGTTAAACAGATATGGTATCCCTTTGTTTAAATCCTCTCGGATTTGCAGGCAAAATGGCATTCGTGAATTTGGGTTAATAGTTGTAAATTTGCCTCCGTTTAACCAGAATGCTCTTCTGATGATCAGATGCCTGAAAGACGAGATTTTTGAAAAACTGAGTGAAGTAGTTTCGGCAAGCAATACGGAAACATACGTTATCGGAGGTTGGGTGCGTGACTGCCTTTTAAAAAGGGAGCATCCCGATAAAGATATCGACATCGTTGTTATCGGGAATGGAATTGAAGCTGCAAAGAAAGTAGCGAAAAGCATCGACCGGAAAATTAAGGTTTGCACTTTCAAAAACTTCGGCACTGCAATGTTCAGGCACAAAGACTATGAGATAGAGTTTGTGGGGGCACGGAAAGAGTCATATAACCGTGGATCAAGGAAACCCGTTGTTGAAGACGGTACTCTCAGGGATGACCAGGAAAGACGTGATTTTACAATTAATGCTCTTGCAATAAGCCTGAATAAAGATACTTTCGGCAATTTTCTTGATCCTTTCGGAGGCATGGAGGATCTTAAAAATAAAATAATAAGGACCCCGCTCGATCCTGACCGCACGTTTTCTGATGATCCGTTAAGGATGATGAGAGCGATACGATTTGCATCCCAGCTCAACTTCAAAATAGAAGAAAGAACCTTTGAATCAATAAAGGCAAATACTGAAAGGCTGGGCATCGTCTCAGCTGAAAGGATAATCACTGAGCTTAATAAAATAATCCTGAGCCATCATCCGTCCAAAGGATTTCTTCTGCTTGAAGCATCAGGTCTGCTTAAGCTGATTTTGCCTGAGCTCGATAATCTTCGTGGTGTTGAGACGCGCGAAGGCAAAGGTCACAAGGACAATTTCATACATTCTATAAAGGTTCTGGACAATATAAGCAAAAAGACAGATGATCTCTGGCTGAGATGGGCAGCGCTTCTGCACGACATTGCTAAACCCATGACCAAGAAGTATGACAAAGATACAGGCTGGTCTTTCCATGGTCATGAATATATCGGGGCAAGGATGATCCCTGATATTTTCAGAAGATTGCGTCTTCCTCTTAATGACAGGATGAAGTATGTTCAGAAAATGATCGATCTTCACCTCCGTCCTATCGTACTTTCAGACGAAAATGTTACGGATTCTGCAGTGAGAAGGCTCCTTTTTGAAGCCGGCGATGACGTAGATGATCTTATGCTGCTGTGTGAAGCTGACATCACTTCGAAGAACGAAGCAAAAAAAACAAGGCATCTTGAGAACTTCAGGCTGGTAAGGCAAAAGTTGAAGGAGATCGAGGAAAAAGATGCTGTAAGGAACTTTCAGCCTCCGGTCGGCGGGGAAGAGATCATAAAAACATTTGGTTTAAAGCCCGGCCGCGAAGTGGGGCTGATCAAAAATGTAATCAGGGAGGCTATCCTGGATGGAGTTATTCCTAACGAATATAACGCTGCAATGGAACTTATGATCAGGAAAGGCTTGGAGATGGGATTAACTCCTGTCAGTGCAGAAAAAGATCAACCAGCACGGGAAGGTGATCGCTGATACCACCCTGGTATTTGAATCCCCTGTAGGTCGAGAAAGGTGTCAGGCCAGGATAAACAGGGTCTTTTGCAAGCAGGAAAGCCGGTTTAAAAACTTTCATGGAGTTATTATCAGCAAATAATCCTGTCCCGGATTTCAGCAGATTCCCCGAAACTATCACCTGGTCAATTGTCTCCCACACGCCGGTATAACGGTATGTTCCTTCATTCGATAAAGCCGTTTTTTCAGACAGGTTAACAAGATCATTTCCGGACAACACTCTTATCTCATTATCATCAGGTGTACTGTTGAAATCACCGATCAGTATTATCTTTGATCCGCCCGGCAGTCGCAATATCGAATCCACCTTCAGCCTGACCATTGATGCTATGGCCATCCTGAGGTTCTCAGCAACAAGGACTCCTCCCCTTCTTGACGGCCAGTGATTGATAATTATATGAAAGGTATCAGCCATGCAGGCAAATGATGCATGCATCACTTTTCTGCTGGTAAACTTTTCACCGGCATTCATCAAAGGTTCCCAACACTCGTGGTATAAAAGCTTTAGTTTTTCGGTCCTGTAAATAAGACATGCATCGATTCCCCTGCTGTCGGGTGAATCTTCATGAAGGATGCTGTAATTGTACTTTGAAAGGTAAGTTCCTGTTGTCAGGTCAAGAAGCACTTTCCTGTTTTCTATTTCACAGAGGGCGACTATCTCCGGTGGTGACCATTCGCCTGCAGCTATTATCGTCTTGTGGAGATCTTCAATCTTTTTATAATATCTTTTAAGATTCCATCTCCTTACGCCTGAGGGAGTAAAATCTTCATCTTCAGTTGCAGGATCATCTGATGTGTCAAAAGCATTTTCAGCATTGAGAAACATTATACGTAATGATCTTTCTTCATCCTGACAGAACGAAATGTGAGGGATAAGCAGAAAAAAGATCAAAAGCGGCGTTCTGATCATCAGAACGGGAGTATCCACTTGTACCTTCTTGCACTTTCTCCGAACTTGACTGCAAGGGTTATCTCGTGCGTTCCCAGGGTATTGGCTTTTCTAATATCTGTAAGGGCAAAATCACTGGCATAGGCAAAGTAAAAACGGTCATACCGGAGGCCTGCCATGACAATGAATGCGTTTGCAGTCCTGAATGACAATCCCGCCCAGTAATTTTCCTTATAGAACATTCTTGCAGAAAGATCCATCTGTATCGATTTGAAAAGCATATCAGAAGCCTTAATGTATCCCGAGGGCTCCAGCGTCCAATTGACTGCAACAGGCACTTTCATTCCCCCCGTAATGAAAAAATTACCCAATTCAGTGCGGTTGTTGCTTGCTGTATCTGAAGAAAAGAATAATGACCCCCTGAACAGGTTTGTCATGGCAATTCCTGCATAATACCTGGCCGTCGTAAAACTGGCTCCGAAGTTAAAGTCCGGGATGAAGACCCTCCTGTCATAACTGTTCAGGAGGGGATCATCAGGATCGATTATCATTCCGTTTGTATTTACAGCAAACTGGTATGCTGAGAATGAGAGGCCAAGAGCAAAGTCATTCGGGTAGCCGCTTGTTGTGCCGAGCGGAATATGATATGCGTAAGCGGCCTGTATTCCCGTCCTCCTCATTGCTCCGTTTTCGTCATTGAAAACATATCCCCCGACACCAACCCTTCCGCTCCGGGTTGGCTGGACAATCTTCTTCTTGACAGCAGTTGATTTTGAGATATAGCTGTTTCTCAGAACGCGGGTCTGAAAACTTGCTGCAAATGTCCCGGGAGCTCCCGACATGCCAACCCATTGCTCCCTTACCGTCAGGTTCACCGAGGTATAACCGTCACGGCCGGCAAAAGACGGATTAATGAGGAATCCATTCATAACATACTGGCTATACATAGGTACCTGCTGAGCCATTGCAGTTGCTGAACAAAGCCCCAGGATAATTACTGTTAATGATCTTAGGATGTATCTCATATCATTCCACACATTTACTTAATTATACTTATGACACCGGACCTCGTCCTTGATCCATTCTTAAGATCGAGGATGTAATGGTATGAATCGGTTGGCAGAGCTTTGCCTCCGAATGTTCCGTCCCATGGTTCGGCCAGGATGTTTCTCGATTCGTACACTCTCTTCCCCCACCGCGTGTAAACACTGACTTCCGCATTCGGGAACATATCTATATTCTTTATACGCCAGGTATCATTATAGCCGTCACCATTTGGAGTAATGATCTCAGGTATCTCAATACAGTCTTCTGAGCCGATCACTCCCACTGTAATGTCGATTGCAGCTGCACAGCCATTCTGATCCGTAACAACTGCAGCGTAATTGCCGTCCGTTATCCCAACCCTGTTCAATGTGGTCGCGCCATCGGACCAAATGACACTATAAGGCTGTGTACCGCCTGTGATTGTAAGATTAATTGTTCCTTCAGGATCATCCGGGCACACAACGTCAGTATGATTTGCATTCAGGCTCAAAGCCGCTGGTTCTGTAATTGTTACAGGAACGTTGGTTGTACACATATTTGCATCCCTCACTGTAACAGTGTAGCTGCCAGGTATAAGCCCCATGAATGTTCCTGATGCCTGGAATGTGCCGTTGTTGAGACTATACTGGTATGGAACGGTTCCACCCGCGCCTGCAATGGTGACAGTACCGTTACCCGCACCGAAGCATGTTACATTTACCCTGGCCGTTGCAGTTCCTGACAGAGCTGCTGCAGGTTCGGATATCACAACATCGATGCTGGCTGAACAGTCTTTGACATCCACTACAGCAATTGTGTGAGACCCCGGACCAAGAGCGAATGTGCCTGAAGCCTGTTTGGTACCGCCATCAGCACTGTACTGGTAAGGTCCTGTCCCGCCGCTTGCTGAAACCGTGGCGCTTCCGTTATTGCCACCATAGCAAAGCACATCTGTCTTCGAGTCCAGCGCAATTGAAACTGCGGCAGTCGGCGAAGTGATTGATACCGGCACATCGAAAACTGAACTTACAGCATCTCTCACAGTAACAGTATAGTTCCCAAATGCAAGATTGCTGAATGTTCCGGATGCCTGCCATGGTCCTCCATCTATATTGTATTCATATGGTGCAGTGCCACCTGATCCTGCGACAGTAACAGCACCTGATGCGGTACCAAAGCACTGAACATTGGTCTGTGATATAATACTTCCGGAGAGCGTAGCAATAGGCTGAGTGATTGTTACAGGCAGCGATTTCGTACAGCCGTTGCCATCCCTGACTGTGACCGGATAATTCCCTGCTGCAAGTGAATTAAAGATGCCACTTGCCTGGAATGCTCCCGCACCAAGCTGATACTGGAACGGAGCTATTCCGCCTGCTCCTGAAACTTCAACACTGCCATCATTTCCGCCAAAGATCGTAACATTGGTTTGTGAGACAATGCTAATTGATAAAGCAGAGGGTTCAGTGAGGGTTACTGAAACTGGTGCCGAAGCACAGGAATTTGCATCAGTAACTGTCACTGTGTAAATACCAGCTGCCAGGCCGGTCTGATCATCTGACGCCGGAGTCACTCCTATTCCAGCCCATGCAAATGTGTAAGGAGCAGTGCCGCCTGTTACAGTGATGTCTATTGCTCCGGTTAAATTTCCATTGCACAGGATGTCTGTCTGTACAAAGGTAACGTTAACAGGGGTACTTACTGAGACTGTAACTGCATTTGATGTTGCAGGCCCGCCGCTCTGGCAGGTTTCACTCGATGTCAGAACAACTTTAATCGCATCACCGTTTGCAGGCAGGTACGAGAATGTCGGGCTGTCAGTTCCGACCGCTGCAGCCCCGTTGTACCACTGGTATGAAGGAGTTGTCCCGCCGTTTACCGGTGTTGCTGTGAAAGTGATATTCGCTCCCTGGCAAACAGGGTTGGCATCGGGTGCTATAGAAACAGAAACTGGAAGGGTGGGATTGACGGTGATGGTGTAAACCGCACTTGTCATTCCATTACCGCATGCATTGACTCCTTCTACAGTCAGATCTCCGCCTGTTGCTGTTGCCGAGAAGTCTATCGTGACTGCATTGGTCGTGCCGTTAATGGTCGCTCCTGTCCCGGTGTATGTCCAGGTGTAGCTTGTTGCATTTGCTATCGCCGCTACGCTGTAAGCTACTGCGGCCTGGCCCTGGCAAACCACTGCAGTACCGGTGATGGCTCCTGCTGCTGCAGGAAGCGGGTTGACCGTTACCGGGTATACTGCACTTATTGTACCGTTACCGCATGCATTGACTCCCGTTACTGTCAGGTTACCGCCTGTGGCTGTATTCGAGAAGTCTATCGTGACTGCATTGGTCGTGCCGTTAATGGTCGCTCCTGTGCCTGTGTATGTCCAGGTGTAGCTTGTTGCATTGGCTATCGCCGGAACACTGTAAGCTACGGCTGCCTGGCCCTGGCATACTGCTGCTGTGCCGGTGATTGCTCCTGCTGCTGCAGGAAGCGGATTGACGTTGACATTAAACGTTGTCGCACTTGCTCCTGTACAGCCATCACTATTTTCATAGTTTACGCTAATTGACTGAAGACCGGGAGTATCCCACAATATTGTTGCTGTATTATTTCCTGCACCGCCGCCAGCTGTAATTGTTCCGCCTGTCACACTCCAGACGTAATTGCTCATACTTCCTTCCGTCGTATAGACATTTCCTGTTGAAGCTTCACAGACAGGCGTTGGTCCAAGGAGTGTCGGCACAGGTACAACCGGTGCAGCATTTACAATTAGCAGGATAGATGGTGAAACACAGGTAGGTTCAGATGAATTCCTGGTGAAAAGATTATAATTTCCCGGCAAAAGTCCTGCGAATGTGGCTGATGCCTGGAATGCGCCGGCATTAAGCCTGTATTCCCATCCTGCTCCCAAAGGAGAATTGACCGTAATTGTTCCTGTTGCTACAGCGCACGTCGGTTGTATAACTGATGCTGTCGGTGCTGAAGGAGGGCTGGGTACAGAATTAATTGTCACCGGGGTTGCAGCAGAGATGCAAGTAAGATCTACGTTGCTCCTGACCTTGATAAAATAGGTATCAGGATCAAGTCCTGAGAAAATTTCTGATGCCTGGAATGTCGCCCCGTTATCACGGCTGTATTCATATGCTCCAAGTGGTGCAGTGATCTCTATTGCTCCCTTTGAATCAATGCAGTCTGGTTGATGCGTAATAGTGACAGCCGGCGCTGCGGGCGGACCAAGTGAAGGATTGACAACTATATCCTTTCCCTTCATACATGATCTTGAGTCAGTTATATCCACATGATATGTGCCTGCAATCAGGTTAATCTGGTCCTCACTGGTGGGTATGACCGCACCCGGTCCGCTCCAGCTATATGTATAACCTGCAGTTCCGCCTGCCACAGTAATATCAATGGCACCGTTGTTTACGGCACTGCATGTAACATGGGAAACCAATTCGGAAATAATTATTGGCGAAGGCTCGAACACAGTGTATGATCCGGTTGAAATACAACCTCGTGAGTCAGTTATATTTACATTATAGGTCCCCTTAGTGAGACCCGCCTGATCCTCATCACCTGAAATCAATCCTGTACCATCTGCTGTCGACCAGGAATATGTATACGCCGGAGTACCTCCGCTTAGTGATATATCTATAGCACCATTGTTACCACCCGGACAAGACACATGAGTCAGAATTGCCGTTATTGTCGCAGGTGCGCATACAAAGGCAAGGCAAAAATCTGTTCCGCTCACTGAAATGCCCCCTGCCAGATTATTCCTGTAAGCTATCGGCGGCACAGCAGGAACATGAATGCCATCCAGTCCCCATGCCCCTCCGGCTGGCCTCTTCAGAATCCGTGTATTCGTATTCATCGGATAACTGGTGAAATTTGTTGCATTGAGATTTATGTCATAGTTGTTTGACACGAATCCGTTCGATGCCGTTAAGCTCCAGTAACCATCCGTAAATTGATTTTCAATGTTTGCAGCACCGTCAACAAGTGGCAGCCCAATGGAACCAGGGTCACCCGATCTGAATTCACATATTATTGAACCCGGATTTGTGAGAAGATTGATATAGACGTTTGCAGGATTATATGATCCGGTACGTCCGACAGGAAAAAGAAGATTCCCAAACGAATTTGCCCATCTTTCAATCTTCCCGATTACTATACCTGAATTGTATATAATGTTTCCGGTATTGGCAGCATCTGTACCGATATGCAATATGTTCCCCCCGGTAAGAATGTCTTTCCCTGACATTGTAAGATCATGCTTTACAATAACATCATTAAGAATTATCAGGTCTCCCGTTCCGTTTGTGAATGACAGATCATAAAAACTGATATTGCCTGTTATTGATTGATCCGTTGAACCGTTGAATGTGAATGATCCGGCCCTTGGATTAAAAGTTGCGCCAGAGTTGATAAGATTCCCCTTTAGTGAGATAGGGTAATTCGAAGCTGTGACATCAAGAGTACTCGTTCCGCCTAGCATCAGGTCTCCATCGATTAAAATGCCACCTGCAAGAGTTTTGGTAAGGCTTCCCCCTGTCTTGAGATTATAATAGTTAGAACCAAAAGGAACTTTTATGATCTGATCGAGTGTTCCGTTATAAGTTACTGTATTACCCGTTGCTGAAGCTTTCAGCACACCTGTCGCCAACAGAGCTCCTGCCACTTCCAGCGCAGAGTAGCTTGTATTCATCCAGGTCGAACTACCGTCGGCTCCGATAATATTCCTGCCCGTTGATGTGGGTCCGATGGTCATTATTCCATTATTCGTCACAAACACTGATGTGCCAAGTTTTATCTCGCCTGAACTGATATTCAGAACAGCGGTCGAAGAAATGGATTTATTACCTGTTGTTATATTGAAGCCGCCAATTATTGTACCTACCCCGTCAATTTCTGTATCTATTCCGTCAAGGATGAGTTCCTTAACAGGCATACCTGCCGGAGTCCCGCTATATATGCCGTCAACAATCAGGTCTCCGTGTACGTACATCTCCTTGCTGTTTGAATTGAGTGTACCATCATGGGTAATAATGAAATTCTTTATCTTAATATCCGGAGCATCAAGCCTGACAACATGATCATCGTTAATCCGTACACTCTGTGTTTCAAAGGGGATACAGTTGCAATTCCATGTAGTCGGGTCGGTCCAGTCACCTGATTTTACGCTTTCAATGACATCGTATTTTATTACATCGATGACCACAGGGGTTGACCATGTCCCGCAAACAGTATGTCTCTGCTTAACTGATACAGTTCCGGTTCCTACCCCACCCCAGTTTACGGTTATGGAGTTTGTTCCTGCACCCGTTGCAATAGTGCCACCCGCTACTGTCCAATCATAGTCATAATTTAGTACTGCCGGAACAGTATATGGCACCGCGTTAGTTAATTCAGGTACCGATGTCTTTCCATTGATTGACGGAGGTGCAAATGAGTGCAGTTTAACAGCAAGGTTTTTAGGTGCAGTATGAGTACAACCGTTGGCTGCAAAGACAGTTATTTTAGCATTACTCATACCGGTTGCTCCCCAGTTTACAGAAATAGTTGCCGTACCCTGTCCTGAAGCAATCGTCCCTCCCGTTACTGACCAGGTGTAATTATCTCCATCATCTGTTACCCAATAGTTTTCGGCTATACCGGTGCAGGCATCAACATTACCTGAAATATCAGACAAAACAGGTTTACTGCAACCAGCCAGATCATCACCAAGTGCATACTGTGCAGGCAAAGTAGTGAGTCCATTACGTTTCGCAAGATCAGGTGATGTCGTGGCTCCAACGTGAGTTCCTTCTGCAACCCAGTTTGCCGCAGCATTTGGCCTTGTAAGCACCCTGGTGGCTGCGTCGAAGCTGAATGATGTAAAGCCGGTGCTCGTCAGTGCTGCATTCATGCTTGCTGCACTGAAACCATTCTGTTTATCAAGACTCCAGTATCCTTCAATGAATGTATTATAGATATTTATCCCGTCGGTTAACGGCATGCCATTGTTACCGGGATCCAGGGGAATGAACTCAGCTATGACAGAACCGCTGGTTGTCGGGTTACTGACATTTAAATGAATATTCTGATTATTTGAAAAACCAACCGGCAGATCGTATGTCCCGGAATTGTTGATCCATTTTTCCAGCTTGCCCCTGACGAATCCTCCTGAGGCCAGCAGTATACCGGGTTGTCCGGCTGCTGTTCCAACCACAGTCTTATATGTCGATGAATTTATGATACTTGCAGATGATATCAGCTGCAGCGTGTTTTTTACGATTATATTGGCGCCTAACAGCACCTCACCGCCTGTTTTGTTGATTGTCAGCGAGTTGAAATATTCGTCATTCGAACATGTAATAGTCTGATTCGCGTTGCCGACGAATGTTACAAGTCCTGTTCCTTCAGAAAAAGCGGACTGGTTATTCCAGTTTCCCTGGATGGATATGTTTAAATTATTTGAATTGAAAGTTGCCGAATTATATATGTCGAGGTTGCCGTTGATTACCGTGGCAGCCTGGAGTGTTTTGATTCCGGATCCTCTGATAGCCAGGTTGTGATAGGCTCCCGCGGGTATTTTTATTAATTGATCTCCAAGGCGGTTGTAAGTCACGGTGTTGCTTGCAACAGAAGCATTCAGGATACCTGTCGTCATCAATGATCCACCGATTGTTAAAGAGGAATTATTGTTGTTTGCCCAGGCAGATGAAGCTGCAGAACCTTTCAGATCGCCGGTGATTTCAATTTGTCCATTATTCCATACTGTGATTGCCGGTCTTAATGTAACATTGCCATAAATTATCAATCTGCTTGCAGGATCTATTGTGACAGTGTTGTAAATAATCACGTCCTTGCCTGCAAAATCTACTATGATGCTCCCGTTTCCCCCAAGCATGCTGCCATAGAACTGGAGGTTTTTTGCTGCTGAATTCTTTGAAGTGTAAACACCATCAACATACAGGTTCCCATTGACCCTGATTTCCTTATTGTCTGCATTGAGAACCCCTTCAGCTGAAATTGTAAGGTTTTTGATCACCTCATCATTCATGAGGCTTACAATATGATTAGCGCTTATTACCACGTCATCGGTGGCACCCGGCACCGTTCCAAGGTCCCAGGTCGTCGGCGAGTTCCATAAACCCGAAGATACTGAAGTATAAACCTGTCCTGTTACTTGGATGTTAAACAAAAGAAGAAAAAAGATACCTGGAAGAAAGTATCCAGACTGTTTACGGGCAAACAAAATTTTAAGGTCAGATATAATACCAGAAATTTTTTGCCGTTTTACCTTTAGAAAAAACCTTTGATCCTTGGGAAATGCAGAATGAGGTCTCATATTGGGTTAGGTTCGATTATCAGATATAAACTTAAACAAAACTAAATCAATAACTTAAGCCCTGGGATGAAAACAAAATCATCCGGGTTAGCTGATTCAGTGACTCTAATGTAGCGAATATATGTATTTTTATTAAACCTTATCGCTAAATATTTCAAGGTTCTGAACACTTTAGGAAGACTTTTAAACAAGGATTTTGGTTGCTTTAAGCTGAAATACGCCGGTAAGCTGAAATATCCTGGTAAATGAGTGTGAGTCAACAAGCTGACGGGAGAGGTCTTTTCGAATGAGAGACTGGAATAAAAAAGGCCCGGTTAAAACCGGGCAATCACTATTTTGTGGAGGTTGACGGGATCGAACCGCCGACCCTCTGCTTGTAAGGCAGATGCTCTGAACCTGCTGAGCTAAACCTCCTTTATAAAAGCGAGTGCAAAGATAAATTCAATTTTGATTTATCCAAAAGAAATTTATAAAAAACGGGAGCATAAACTCCCGTTCATATTTCATTAAAATTTAAAAGCTGTTTATCCTTTGCCTTAAGCCTTATTCGCGCTTCCAAGCACATTGACGATCTTATGCTTGTAAAGTTCTTTCAGCTTGTCCCTTGCAGGACCCAGATAATTGCGCGGGTCAAATTCACCGGGTTTTTCACAGAATACTTTCCTGATGGCTGCGGTCATTGCAAGACGCCCGTCGCTGTCGATATTTATCTTGCATACCGCTGAAGCTGCGGCCCGCCTGAGCTGATCCTCAGAAACTCCGGCAGTGTTTTCCATCTTGCCGCCATATTTGTTTATCTCGGCGACGATATCCTGGGGCACTGATGAGGCGCCGTGAAGAACTATCGGGAAACCCGGGATTCTTTTTTCACACTCTTCAAGTATGTCAAACTTCAAAGGAGGAGGCAGCTCACCCGGCTTCACTTTGAATTTGAATGCCCCGTGTGAAGTTCCGATGGAAATTGCCAGTGAATCAACACCGGTCTTCTTTACAAAATCCTCAACCTCTTCAGGCCTGGTATATGATGAATGTTCAGCGGATACTTCATCTTCAATTCCTGCAAGTACACCTAATTCACCTTCAACTGTCACATCATATTTATGAGCAAATTCAACAACCTGCCTTGTAAGCCTTATATTTTCCTCGTACGAAAAATGCGAGCCGTCGATCATAACCGATGAAAATCCCGATTCGATGCACGATTTGCATGTATCAAAAGAATCGCCATGATCAAGGTGAAGTACTATCGGAATTGGATAACCAAGTTCCTTTGCATACTCAACCGCACCCTTTGCAAGATATTGAAGCAAAGTCTGATTTGCATATTTTCTTGCTCCTTTTGACACCTGCAGGATGACAGGGGATTTTGTTTCAACACAGGCACTTATTATAGCCTGAAGCTGCTCGAGGTTGTTGAAATTGAATGCAGGAATTGCATAACCTCCCTTTACGGCTTTCTTAAACAATTCCTTTGAATTTACGAGCCCTAGTTCTTTATAAGATAACATAATTAATTGGTTTTTAAAAGCCACGAAAGATAGTCATCTTGCCGAAAGTGGCCAAAGTATTTTGTCAATATTTTATCTGCATTAAACAAGGAGTAAAAATTCTCTGATGATAATTTCAAAGTATTATGCAAAATCAAATTCTTTATATAATTTTGCACCGGAATTACGGTTCGTAGCTCAGCTGGTAGAGCACGTGACTCTTAATCATGGGGTCGAGGGTTCGAGCCCCTCCGAGCCGACAATAATGAAAAATCCTCCTGCAAACCCGGGAGGTTTTTGCTTCTTGTTGATATTAATACACCCTCCTATCTCCGGCTGCGTCTTGAAGCGCTGCTTCCTTTCAGCAGAGATACGGTTCAGCTGCATTGCGTATTTATAATGATGTATTTCCAGCGGCTCTTCAGGTGAAGAATTGAAAATGAAAGCTCCTTCCTGGTTAAGTACGTTCAGGTTGTTGTGAGGTTCCTGTCTGCAAAAAAGATCTCCTTTTCCTTTAATTCCGAATAAAATCGCATGATTTGAGGGAATCAGAATTTCCCCAATTACTGAAGCGTTAACTTTTTGTTCAATCCTGAATACACAGGTACCAGGAATCTGACCTAAGATCATGCTTAATAATCAACTCCATGGTGTCAGATGTTTTCACCCTGAAATAATCTGCCGGCGGAAACTCAGGATTAAGATCTCCCTGGTACCAGCGGTCAGTTACGTCTTCCACGATAAATTCTTTATTTTCCTGAACAATTGATGTGGGACGCTCATCAGCTTTATATCCCGAATGGGTCCTTACAATAACAGGAATAAGCTTCATTTTCTTCAGGTTTTATCTTTACGCTCTACGCTTTACGCTCAACTCTCCTCACTCCTCACTCCTCCGCCTTCCTGTAAGGTATCGTAAAAACAAAACAGGAGCCCTTTCCCTCTTCAGATTCAGCCCGGATTGTGCCCCCGAGAAACCCGGTGTACGCCTTGCAAATCGAAAGACCCAGGCCTGTGCCTCCAAACTGCCGTGTACTTGCACCATCTACCTGGTAGAACCTGTCAAATATTTTTTCAAGATGCTCCGGGGGGACCCCGATGCCGGTGTCCTTCACATAGAACTCCAGCATGTCGCCACTGAGGAGGTAACCAAAGTCGATTCGCCCCTCGGCTGTAAACTTAAGGGCATTGCCTATCAGATTTGAAAGAATCTGTATCAGCTTAGTGCCGTCCGTAAGAATATGCGACTGATCATCAGGCATTCCGAGGCTCAGGTTCATTTCGACATCGTTCCTTTTATAGCTGAATTGTGTATAAAGGTTATTCAGGGTCGAATTCAGGTCCATGGCGGCAATGTTGGGTTTCACCTGTCCGCTTTCAACATTGGCAATATCAACTATATCTGTTATTATCGAAAGCAGCTGGTTGCTGCTCTGGGAAATGATCATCGCGTACTGGTGACGCTCTTCCTCCGAGACTCCTTTTTCATCAAGCAGGCTGGAGAAGCCTATTATGGCGTTCATCGGTGTTCTTATCTCGTGCGAAACATTATGGAGGAATGCCATCTTAAGCCGGTCGCCCTCTTCGGCTTTTTCCTTTGCGGCAATCAGCTCCTGTTCTACCATCTTGGCCTGTGTTATATCCCTGAAACTCCATACTCTTCCTGATAAAACACCATTAATAAGCTGGGGCTGCGAGTACCTGGCAAAGTGCCTGCCATCTGTGAATTCTATAAAATCAAAAGTGATGCTTACCGGATCGGAATACAATTGATGCACCTGATCTAAAAACTCTTCAGGTTTCAGCAGTTGCTCCCTTACAAATTCCAGCAACTTCCTGTCCTCACCTGTGGCCAGCAGCTCGTCGGGGATCTTCCACATTTCTGCAAATTTCCTGTTATACAGCATTATTTTCCCTCCTGTGTCAACCACAAGCAGCCCATCGGCTGTCGATTCAATAGTCGACTTGAGCAGTGCGTTTGATTTGGAGAGCGCATCTTCTGTTTCCCTGCGATGTGGTTCATTGATATACTTCTCACGATAAAACCTTACCCATTGATCCCAGAGCACAAATGATATAAGCAAACCTGTTGCAACAATAAGAAGCAACCCTGTTATAACCGGCAATGTAATCTGACCCGGGTAACTGGCGTTTTCACTTTTAAGGAACAGGAAAGCGGCAAGCAATGCGGCTGCAGGAATTGCCACAATCATAATCATCAGTGCTGTTGGTACTGGTGTTTCTTTGAGATTGAAATGCATGGTGTACCTGGTTAGGGCAAAAATAACACTTTCCTCCGAACAGGCAATAATTTGTTATTGCCAATCATCAGGCACTCACTTCTTTTCCTTTATTATAACCGATGCAAGTATAGAGATCATAAGTATGGAAATTATCACTGACAGTGAAACCAGTATGGGTATTTCAAAATGGAAAAATGAAGCAAGCATTTTCAGTCCGACAAAAGTCAGAACGAACGCCAGTCCTACCTTCAGGAACCTGAAATAATCCATAATCCCCGCAATGGCGAAGTATAATGACCTTAATCCCAGGATAGCAAAGATGTTGGAAGTATAAACGATAAACCTGTCCTGGCTTATGGCAAGTATTGCCGGGATACTGTCGACAGCAAAGATAAGGTCGGAAGTTTCTATTACAACAAGCACCAGGAAGAGGGGTGTTGCATGAAGCCTGTGATTCTCATGAATAAAAAGCTTGTCACCATGCATGTTTTTGGTGACCGGCATGAACTTCTTGAAAAATCGTACAATCGCATTTTTTTCGGGGTCCACCTCAGTTTCCTTTGAGAAAAGCATTCTTATGCCGGTGAAAACGAGGAAGCCTCCGAATATAATTATTATCCAGTGAAACCTGTTTATGAGTGCCACCCCTGCAAAAATAAAGATGCCTCGCATTATAAGCGCGCCAAGAATACCCCAGAACAGGACCTTGTGCTGGTATTGGTCCTTAACAGCGAAATAACCGAATATCAGAATAAAAACGAAAATATTATCGACACTGAGAGAATACTCGATTACGTAGCCTGTAAGGAATTCAAGGGCTTTGGTTTTTCCCATTTCGAAAAACACGAAAACATTAAATCCCATTGCAAGCACGATCCAGATTATTGTTGAAATGACAGCTTCCTTTAATGGTATCTTGTGCGTTTTTTTGTTGAAGACCCCAAGGTCGAGTGCAAGCATTGAAAAAATGAGAATATGGAATCCAATCCAGAAATAGATGCTCATGGTTCGATGTTTAGGCAGCAAATTTATAAATAATCTTTACCTTTGGAAACTTTGAAACTTACCAAGACTATTGAATGAATAGACCAGCGCTTGTACTTGCTCTTGTCCTGCTGACGCTCTCCACCGGTTCATATTCGCAAAAAAAACCTGAAGACAGGATCACTGCTTCAGCCCTGTCGGCGCATGTGACTTTTCTTGGTTCACCTCTTCTCAAAGGAAGGCTGAATGGGACTCCCGAGCTGGACATCGCTTCTGAATACATTTCTAGCCAGGCAAAGCTGATCGGGCTCAAACCTGCAAACGGAGAAAGTTTTTTTCAGTCTTACCAGGTGGTGCAGACCAGGATGGATCTTCAAAAATCGGGTGTGGTGGTGTATTCCGCAAACGACAGTGTGATCCTGAAAGACCCGGTGTACAACCTCAATCCCCAGGGTCCTGCCGATCTCAACCTTGAAGGGGAGATCGTTTTTGCAGGTTACGGCATCAAGACAAATGATTACAACGATCTTGAAGGTTTGGATTTAAAGGGTAAGCTTGTAATTGTTATGGAAGGAGGACCGTTAAAAGACAACCAGCCTCTTCTGCCTGAAAAAGCTTACTATTCCAATGCAGGCTTCCAGATGAAGCTTGGCGCACTGCTGACCGCCGGCCCGAAAGCTGTCCTTTTTGTGCCTGCGCCCTCTTCAGGCTACAAGTCGTTTGTTGACGAAATGCCCGGGCTTGCAGGGTATCTTTCCACAAAAACAATCCTGAAAGGCAGCAAGGATAACACAAATGCCTTAATGACGCTGATGCCTAAAATACTGTTCATTAACAGGTCTGTTGCAGATGCTGCTCTCGAAGGAGGGAAAGATCTTATCACCCTTCAAAAGGGAATAAATGAATCATCCAGGCCTCAGTCTTTTACTGTTGCCGGGAAAAAGCTGAAAATCATTCAGAAAGCTGTGACGACAGAAGAAAATTTCAGAAATGTGGCAGGTTTTGTGGAAGGAAGCGATCCTGCACTGAAAAATGAAGTCATTGTATTCTCTGCACACTTTGATCATATTGGTGAAGATGGAGGAAAAATAAACTCCGGAGCAGATGATGACGCATCAGGATGTGCAGCCCTGCTCTCTATGGCTGACGCCTTGCAGAATATGAAGAAAAAACCTCCGAGATCGGTTTTGTTCCTCTGGGTCTCGGGAGAGGAAATAGGCCTTTTTGGCTCCCAGTCATATGTGGAGCATCCGCTGTTTCCACTGGAGAAAACAGTAGCTGATCTTAATATGGATATGATAGGAAGGGTGAAGGAAGCAGCTGATTCTACAAAGGAAACTCCAATGACAGGTCCTGACAATGTTTTCGTCATTGCATGCAATCAGAGCAAGGAGCTTATGAAGATCGCAGAAGATGTGGACAGGAAGAATATAATTGACTTCGATTACACGCTTAGCGGCAGGGATCACCCGCTGCAGCTTTTTGCACGAAGCGATCATTTTAATTTTGTAAAGCACGATATCCCTGTATTGTTCTTCACGACAGGGTTACATTCCGATTACCACACTCCGCGTGATGTGGTTTCAAAAATTGACTTCCACAAAATGGAGCTGGTTACCCGGACAATGTTCGAGATAGGTCTCGAGGTTGCCAGAAGAAAGACCAGGCTCGTTGTAGATAATCCGTACAGCTCATGGGGAAAAAGAAATTAACAAGGAAGGAATTCCTGTCAATTACCGGCGCTGCCGGTATTGTTGCAGCCACAGGAAAAATGACTGTCAAACCAGGCAATTTCACCTCCCTGAGACCACTGGGAAAAACCGGCATAATGGTCAGCCCCCTGTGTTTCGGAGCGCCCAGGACCAATGAAGTCTCCCTTATTAAATATGCAATAGGCAAAGGCATCAACTTTATCGATACCGGCAGGGCTTACGGGAACGGCAATAATGAAAAGCTGGTCGGACAGGCAGTCTCGGGGACCAGGGACAAAGTTGTTATCCAGTCAAAGATCAGGCTGGAGAGAAATGAACTGCCATCCGGGGGAAAAGGCCGCAAAGGCGCTGAAGAAATAAGGCAGGCGCTTTCATCGAAATTTGAGGCCAGCCTCAAAGCGCTGAATTCAGTTTATATAGATATACTGCTGATCCATGATGCCATAGAGGAAGAGCTGCTTTTCCATTCCGAAACATTGAAGTTCTTCTCAGAGCTTAAAAAATCGGGGTCTGTAAAGGCATGCGGATTTTCAACACACAACGATTATATGAACCTTCCGGCAAAAAACAATTCGGAGCAGTTTTATGATGTGATCATGCTTCCCTTTAATCCTAAAGGTTCATTTGTCCATTCTGTTACCGGGAATTATTCAGAGTGGGACCAGGAAAAGCTGATCAGCATACTTACAGAAGCCGGGCAAAAAGGTATCGGCGTCGTTGCGATGAAGACCTGCTCAGGAGGGAAACACTCCATTGCGCCCGGCAATGATCCGGATTTTGTCCAGTCAGTGGAATGGGTGATCAAGCATGATTTCATAAGCTCGGCCGCCGTCGCCATGGCAAATTTCGAGCAGGTTGACGAGCACATAAGGCTGCTTGGATAACCCAATCTTATTTATATTGATTCTAAATAACAGGCTTCCGGGTCATTCTATAGACAGACTGCGCTGATGCATTGATGAACAAAGCTATAGTTTGATTAATGTCAGCGGAGAAGGCAGCAGAACAGCTATTTTTAGCTATACGTGTTTGTCTTCTGTAAATAGTTTCTAAACATTAATCTTTCTAAAGACATGAAAGCAGTCACAGGTGTGCGTATTGGGATCGTGTTGCCGGCAGCCCTGATGTCACTTTTTATAATTTCCTGCGAGAAGCAGGATCTTGACCGGGAAATGATGAGCGGACAGGGAATGCAGAATCCTGATCTTGCCCTGAATACCTCTGTTGTATACTTCACAGAAACATTCATGATCGTTTCTTCCAGGGAGGCGCTGGTTGCCAGCCGGTCGTTGGCTGACAGGAATTTTTTAAATTTTGATAACTTCATGATCACCGTTCAGAACGGCACAAGTGGGAAAACGAAAGTAACCCGTATGGAATTAACCCTCGGAAACCGGTCTGTAACTTTCAAAGATTTTAAAAAGAATGCCTCGTCAGTTACGATGCCTGTTACGGGCATGACAGCATCTTCAGTCCTGAATATTAAGCTTGAAGGATCCGCAGGCAGGTTTGTCGTTGTTACTGTTACAGCAACTCCGAAGGTTTCATCAGTATCTGATATCGACGGGAATGATTACCGGACAGTCCGGATTGGAGACCAGTGGTGGATGGCCGAAAACCTGAAGACTACCAGATTCAACGACGGAACATCAATCCCGGCGGTGGAAGGGAACCAGGAATGGCTGAATACAGCAGCGGACCACTTACCGGCATTCAGCTGGTATGAAAACAATTCTGCATACAAATCGACATATGGCGCGCTTTATAACTGGGCCGCAGCCGGCAATGACAAGCTTTGCCCCACCGGATGGCGTCTTCCGGAAAGCAGTGACATATATGAATTAAGCCTTTACATCGATCCTGAATCACAATATGGCTACTATAGCGCCATTGCCGGGGGAGCTTTAAAGGAAAAAGGTACCGAACACTGGAATAGTCCAAATGAAGGTGCAACGGACAAATATGCCTTTACGGCGCTTCCCGGAGGAAACAGGAATGTTGAAGGCGCTTTTGTCAACCTAGGTACGGCAGGAAGCTGGTGGTCCGATAACGGACTTGCTTCATATAACATGTCATCTGACAACGCCGGACTATCTTTCAGCGAAGGAGGAAACGAATATGGCAGATCGGTAAGATGTGTTAAGGAATGACAGTAAAGGCAGATACCGACTCCTTATATTTAAGATCAATATCAGGAATGCCGTCATTATCAGCATCTTTCATCGATCTCATGTATTCTGTAAGTGCAAGCCATTCCCTGCCTTCCTGTATCCCTGCCGACTTATCATCCATATCGATAACTGCAGCTTTCATGTCCCTGACAGGATGGCCAGCAACGTCTTTCGGAACCACATTGATCAGTCCAAAGCTCATTTTCTTTATGATCCCTACAAATTCAAGCATATAGGAATTGGCTGTGATTGAATAAAGTTTTGTGTTCTTCTTTGAGAAGTCAACTGTTTCGGAAGCCAGGCCATTTCGTATAATTTGTATCTTCTTTATTTTTTTCAGCAACCCGCCTTCCGGATCATAGCCAACGCTGATCCCGGAGTAATAACAGTAGTTGGCCGGCGCTGACTTATAAGCAACCAGGAGGATCTCGAGTATGCTTTTCAGCTCCTTGCCTGTGACGTATACCCTTGCAAGGGGATATCCCGGAATAATGTCATTCCCCGCTCCCATCGACATTATCCTGAAGATATCCGGAGCTGTCTGAATGCCGGGAGCTACATTGTCCCTGATCACTCCCACCGCCACCATGCTTAGATCTGTACCTCCGGCTGCGTGACGGTTTACATAACTGTGAATGGCATCTGCAACAAGCGGTGCAAGGTTGCTTTTCATGAATTCTCCCTGCTCATTGCACTCCAGCGGGAAACCGGCTTCTGCGATAGGTCTGTTATAACTCAATCCGATAGGTTTGAGGATACTTTCCTCAATTGCATTCTTTTCGTCCACGATAAGACTGTTTACCTCCGGATCACCTTTGATCCTGTCGTCCACAGGAATAAGAGAATAGCTTTCCACATTCAGCTTTCCACCGGAATAAAATAGTTTCAGCTTACCCGTGAATTTTCCGTATTCGCCGCTCTCGACGACCGGAATACCTTTTATAATGACTGGTTTATCAAGGACTGTATGTGTGTGCCCGCTGATAATGACGTCTATTCCCTTCACTTTTTCAGCAAGCTCAACATCCTCTCCACCCCAGGATCCGTCAGGATTTTTTTCAACCCCGGAGTGGGAAAGACAGATTATTATGCTGCAGCCTTCATCCTGCAGCTTTTTTACCATCTCCCTTGCAGTTTTTGCCTGTTTTGCAAAGGTAAGCGGCTTTGCAAATGCGGCATTCTCATCGGCCACTTTCCCCATCAGGGAAAAGAAGCCAAACTTCAATCCTTCTTTTTCAATTATTGTGGTTCTTCTGACAAGGCCTTCATCGAAACATCTCTCAAGGCTGTTGTCGGCTGTATCCTTAGAGTCGAAAACGGCATTGCTGAGAAGAACAGGAGGCATTTCGCCATTTCTTCCGGCAGATCTCAATATCGACGCAAGCTTTGAAGGTCCATAATCGAATTCGTGATTACCTGTTGCAACGACATCATATCCCATCTTTTTCATGAGCCGTAGCTGAAAACCCGTTTTCGGCTCAAGGCTCTGGAAGAGTGTGCCCATCAGAAAATCACCGGCATCGAGAGTGAGTGTTATTCCGGGATTCTGATTGCGCTCCTTCTTCAGAATTGCCGCGATCCTTGCAAACCCTCCCCTTGTACCATCGTCATTAATGCTGAGGGGACTGTATTCTGATTCCGGCGAATACCCTGCCAGCCTCGAATGAAGATCGTTTGTGAACAGGATAGTAATGCTTTTCTCCTGCTGCGGGAAAACAGAGCAGGGCAGAAAAACCAGGAATAACAGGAACAAAAATTCTTTCATGCTGAACAGGTTTAAACGACTTCGGCAACTATGAATGTGCTTCCGCCGATAAATATCATGTCGGTTCCAGCGGCATTCTTACGGGCTGATTCAAAAGCTGTTCTGACATCCGGATAGCTTTGTCCATGCAAATTGAAAGGAGCAGCTTTCTCTTTCAGAACATTTTCATCGAGAGCCCTGGGTACCGAAGCTTTAGTAAAATAATAAACGGCATTCTTTGGCAGAAGAGGCAGCACGCCTGAAAGATCCTTGTCGCTCACGAATCCGACGACCATATGCAGTGCGGATTTAGGAACTCGCTTTATCTGCCTGGCGACGTACTCAAGTCCTTCCTTATTATGCCCGGTATCGCAGACAATAAGAGGGTCACGTCCAAGGATCTGCCATCTTCCCATAAGCCCCGTATTTTCCTTCACCTTCCTTATGCCGTCAGCAATTTCCTGATAAGAAAATCTTAAATTTTCCTGAAGTTTGCTGAACAGGGCAGCCACTGTAATAAGATTTTTTTGCTGGTAATCGCCTCCAAGGGGAGTTATGCCTCCGACAACGACTTTCCCTGACTCCTTTTCCGTCAACCGGTATTCCCTTTCACCCTGTTCATTATCGGTTTCGCCAAGCGAACATGAGAACAGCCGGTCGGCAAAAATTATTTCACTGCCGTTTTCACCGGCTTTTGAAATAAAAACACTTTCAGTTTCAGGCTGTGTTTCACCGATTATTACCGGAATTTTCTCCTTTATTATACCTGCTTTTTCAGCAGCCACTTTCGCCAGGGTATCTCCAAGCAGGTCCATGTGATCGTGACCTATGTTCGTAATCACAGAAGCAACGGGAGTAATGATGTTTGTTGAATCGAGCCTGCCTCCGAGGCCAACCTCGATTACTGCGATATCGACATTCTGCCTGGCAAAATAATCGAATGCCATTGCAACCGTCATTTCGAAGAATGATGGCTGGACCCGCCTGATGAAAGCATGGTTTTTTTCAACAAAGCCAATAACTTCATCTTCGGGTATCATCATCCCGTTGACCTTTATTCTTTCCCTGAAGTCCCTGAGGTGAGGTGAAGTGTAAAGTCCCGTCTTGTATCCCGCTTCCCGGAGGATCGAGGCAGTGATGTGCGAAACAGAGCCCTTCCCGTTGGTTCCGGCAACGTGAATGCTTTTGAATTTCCTGTGTGGTTGCCCGAAATGGCCATCGAGAAGGATTGTGTTATCGAGATTATTCTTGTATGCAGCCTTGCCGATGCGGTGATATGCCGGCAGCTGGCTGTAGAGGAACTGAAGAGTTTCGGAGTAAGTCATATAAATCAAAGTTAACATACTTTCAACATAGCTTCAAGATTATGGATGAATTTAGTTATTTTTGCAGGCGTTATGAGATGAAGCTGTTCATCTGCAAACAGCTGAAAACAAAATAAGGATGAGAAAAAAACATAACAAAAAGCTGTTCATTATAGACACCAATGTTCTTCTTCACGATTACCTGAGCATTTACAATTTCGAAGAGAACGATGTCATAATTCCGATAGTGGTTCTTGAGGAGCTCGATAAATTCAAGAAAGGCAATGACCTGATAAATTTCCATGCCCGCGAATTCACACGCGAGCTTGACAAGTTGTCCGGAGACATGCTTCTTACAGCAAATATCCCGCTTGGTGAGGGCCGGGGTAACCTGCATATCGAAACTGGCAAGGAGTTCTCTGAAAAAGTTTTTGCCTCCTTCCCTGAAAAGACACCCGATCACAGGATCCTGGCGATCGCTGATTATGTTTGCAACAGCAACAAGGATAAGTGTGTCGTGCTCATCACCAAGGATATCAACCTCAGGATGAAGGCCAAATCACTTGGCATCATGGCCCAGGATTATCAGAACGATAAGGTTGCCAACATCGATGATCTTTACAAGGGCATAACAGTTATGGAGGGCATCGATCCGGTTCTCATAAACAAACTTTACGAGATGCCGGACGGTATTGCAGCGGGTGATTTCAAGCTGGAAAAGGACCTTAAAGGCCACCAGTTCTTCATAATGAAGAATAACGGATCAAGCGCACTGGCACATTATAATCCTGTCGCAAAAAACCTGAACAGGGTTATAAAGCAGACAACATACGGAATTGACCCCAGGAATGCGGAACAGACTTTCGCAATTGAAGCGCTTACCAATCCTGATATTCAGCTTGTATCCCTTACAGGCAAGGCCGGCACAGGGAAAACACTGCTGGCCCTTGCAGCAGCGCTTCAGCAACATAAGCGCTACAAACAGATCTTTCTTGCTCGCCCTATAGTGCCGCTGGCAAACAGGGACCTGGGTTTTCTGCCCGGCGACCTGAAGGAAAAAATGGATCCTTACATGCAGCCGCTGTATGATAACCTGACTGTTATCAAACATAAGTTCAGCCACCAGAGCCCCGAATTCATAAGGATCAATGATATGATGAAAGATGAGAAGCTGGTGATCACGCCTCTTGCATATATCAGGGGAAGAAGCCTTTCAAGCATATTCTTCATAGTTGATGAAGCCCAGAACCTTACCCCGCATGAGATAAAGACTATTATCACCAGGGCAGGCGAAGGAACAAAAATGGTTTTCACCGGCGACATTGAACAGATCGATTCACCTTACCTCGACACCGCTTCAAACGGTCTCAGCTATTTGTCAGATAAGATGAAGGACCAGGAAATATTCGCGCATGTGAACCTTGTGAAGGGTGAAAGAAGCTTTTTGGCCGAGCTGGCCAGCAAGCTCTTGTAAGGCATTGGGCATGAGGCACAAAAAACTCCGTGTAACTCCGTGGTAAAAGAAGGAAACAACATAAACCTTAATTTACTTCTTATGAAAACCAAAACCTTATTTTCAGTATTAATGATATTGGCTATTTCAGCCGGTGTCTGCCTCGCGCAGGGTAAACAGAACAAGAACAAGAACAACAACAGCCAGAAGGGCCAGAAAACCCAGGCTGTTCAGCTTTTCAACGGGAAAGACCTTAAAGGATGGGCATTCGAGCTGAAGGACCCTTCCATAGACCCTGCCAAAATCTTCACTGTTCAGAACGGGGTGATACATATAAAAGGGGATCCTTTCGGATACATGCGCACACTGAAGCCGTATTCCGATTACAGCCTTCATGTTGAATGGAGATACCCCGGCGAACTGAGCAACAGCGGAGTTTTCATACATGCACAGATGCCCGATACAGTATGGCCAAGATGTGTCGAATGCCAGCTCAAATCAGGGAACGCAGCCGACTTCGTGCTTATGAACGGCGCTTCAATGAACGAGCAGACTGACAAATCAAAAAGGGTGATCGCTAAAATGGCAGATTCGAACGAGAAGCCTGCCGGTGAATGGAACTCGCTGGACGTGACCTGTAAAGGCAACACCATAGAAGTGAAGGTGAACGGCCTTCTCCAGAATAAGGGTACAGGGCTGAATGTGAGCAAAGGTCATATCTGCCTCCAGAGCGAAGGCAAGGATGTGGAGTTCAGGAACGTAACCCTGACAAGTTTAAAGTAATGAACGACATTAATTAATGCTATCGACAGACAACAGGAAGAAAGTAGCTTTTCACACACTTGGATGCAAGCTTAATTTTGCCGAGACATCAACCATGTCAAGAACATTCCCTCCCGACAAGTTCGTGAGGGTGCCGGCAAGCTCGAAAGCTGACATATACGTAATAAACACATGCTCTGTTACGGAGGCTGCTGACAAGAAATGCAGGCAGGCAATCCGGAAATTCATAAACTTGTCACCCGGCGCGTTTATAGCAGTTGTCGGTTGCTATGCACAACTGAGCCCGGGCGCTGTTTCATCAATTCCCGGAGTTGACCTCGTTCTCGGCACCAATGAAAAATTTGACATCTGGCAATACATTAACAGCACTGAAAAGAGATCATCAGCTGAAATTCATTCCTGCGACCTGTCGGATTCAGGAAAGTTTTACCAGTCGAGCTCTGTTGGCGACAGGACACGCTCGTTCCTGAAAGTCCAGGACGGTTGCGATTACCATTGCTCCTATTGCACCATACCGGCAGCACGTGGAAACAGCAGGAACCCAAAGATATCTTCGATTGTAAGCGAAGCGCGCCGTATAGCCTCAGGAGGAGTAAAGGAAATCGTACTGACAGGGGTGAACACAGGCGATTTCGGCAAGACCACGGGTGAGAGCTTTCATGATCTTCTGAAAGAGCTCATCAGTGTTGAAGGAATAGAAAGATACAGGATCTCTTCAATCGAGCCCAACCTGCTCACCGATGAGATCATAAGCCTTGCAGCTTCAGGAAGCGTGATAATGCCGCATTTCCATATTCCCCTGCAGAGCGGATGCGATAAAATACTCGCCTTGATGCGCAGGAGATACAAAAGAGATGTGTTTGCCGGCAGGGTGAAACGCATCAGGGAGCTTATCCCTCTTGCCGGCATAGGAGCTGATGTTATCGTCGGCTTCCCGGGCGAAAATGAGGAGGATTTCAACGACACTTATGAATTCATCAAAAGACTTCCTCTCTCCTACCTCCATGTCTTTCCCTTCTCCGCTCGTCCCGGTACTGTTGCTGCCGGTCTGAAAGAGAAAGTGGCATACCAGGAGAAAATGAGAAGAAGCAAAATGCTGCTCGGGCTTTCTGAAGAGAAGCATCTTGATTTCTGCAGCAGAAACATCGGGCAGGATACTGGAATACTTTTCGAATCGGCAAAAAGCGCAGGTATGATCAGCGGTTTCACACCCAATTATATCAAAGTGGAATATCCCTGGAATGCCGGGCTGCCCGGAACGATACGCAGGGCAAAGCTCACAGGGACAGCACACGACGGAAGAATGACAATTGAATTAACCGAATCATGACAGATCTAAAAAAGCTCACTTCAGAAATCGAAGCAATCGCACGTGAAGCAGGAAGCTTCATCAGCAAGGAAGCACTCAGCTTTGATATTGGCCGCGCCGAAGTGAAGGGCCTGAACAATTTCGTCAGCTATGTCGATAAAGGCGCTGAAAAAATCATTGTTAATAAATTAACAGCACTTCTCCCTGAAGCCGGCTTTGAAGCAGAAGAAGGAACATCTGACAAAAGGGGTAAAATATACAACTGGGTTGTCGATCCGCTCGACGGCACCACCAACTTCATGCATGGCCTGCCGCCGTATGCTGTAAGCATAGCACTCAGAGAGCATGATGAGCCTGTTGCAGGAGCCGTTTTTGAAATAACCAGGAATGAAATGTTTACCGGATGGAAGAATGGAGGCGCCTGGCTCGATGGTAAGATAATTCATGTTTCGGATGCTGTGAAGATGTCCGAAAGCCTCATTGCAACTGGTTTTCCTTATACCGACTTCAGCCGTTTCGACGGGTACATGGAGCTCTTCTCCTGGTGCTGCCAGCATACGCATGGGGTGAGAAGGCTCGGCTCTGCCGCAACTGACATAGCCTATGTTGCCTGCGGCAGATTTGAAGGTTTTTACGAGTATGGCTTGTACCCGTGGGATATTGCCGCAGCAACAATCATTCTCAGGGAAGCCGGCGGCAGGATAAGTGATTTTTCAGGCAATGAGAAAGCCCTGACAGGCAGTGAGATAATAGCTGCATCAGAAGCGGTGTTCTTGGAAATGCTCAAAATTGTAAGTAACTTCATGAAGAAATAGCCGTATTGATGGAAACGGTCGGATTCTACATTTTTTTTGCCTTCAACTGGATAATAACGCTGTTGCCTCTGCGGGCACTATACCTCTTTTCTGACATTATTTTCTTTCTTCTTTATTACTTCCCCTCATACAGAAGGGACATTGTTGACACAAACCTCAGGAATGCTTTCCCGGAGAAAACGGAACACGAACGCAGGCTTATAGCACGTAAATTTTACAGCCACCTTGCCGACCTGTTCGTTGAAATAATGAAGCTCACGCACATGTCGGAAAAAGAACTGAGAAAACGTTTCGTCATAAGGAATCCGGAGCTGCTCGACACCCTGCATGAAAAGAAGAAAGATATTGTGGCTGTTATGGCTCATTATAACAATTGGGAATGGCTTACTATTCTTTCGGCAATGACCCGTTACAAGACAATTTCCATTTACAAGCCATTGCACAATAAAAAGTTCAACGATCTAATAAATTCATACAGGTCAAAGTTCGGAATGGTCCTGACACCAATGAACATAATTGTAAGGGAGCTTATCGAAGACCGGAAAAAAGATATCCGAACACTCTCGGCTTTCATCAATGACCAGATCCCTCCTAAAGGGGATATCCGCTACTGGACAAAATTCCTGAACCAGGACACTGCAATTTACCTGGGTGCCGAAAAGATTGCCTCAAAATACAATATGGCCCTTGTTTATTTTCATATCCGTAAGGTTAAGCGTGGATATTATGAGCTGGGTTTTGATCTTCTTTTTGAAGATACAAAAGGATTGCCCGATGGTGCAATAACAGAGGCTCATGTCAGGAAACTTGAAAAGATAATCACTGAAAATCCTGAATACTGGCTCTGGAGCCATCGCCGCTGGAAACATAAAAAACCCGAAAATGCTTAAGACGGCAGTAGTGATACTGAACTGGAATGGCATCGGCTTCCTGAAAAAATTCCTTCAGAATGTAATCTACAATTCCTCACTGCCTGGCACAAAGGTCTTTGTTGCGGACAATGGCTCAACAGACGGGTCGGCAGAATGGGTGGAGAGCAACTGTAAGCAGGCGGCTCTGATAAAACTGGATAAAAACCATGGCTTTGCAGGAGGATACAACCTCGCACTGGAACAGGTAAGTGCAGAATATTATGTTCTCCTGAATTCTGATGTTGAAGTCGCCCCCGGATGGCTCGAACCGCTGGTCAGGCATCTTGATGATCATCGCGATATTGCCGCATGCCAGCCTAAGATACTTTCATACGACAAAAAAGAATATTTCGAATACGCCGGAGCCGCCGGAGGGTATATCGACAAATACGGTTATCCCTTTTGCCGCGGGCGCATTTTTGATTTTGTCGAAAAAGACACAGGCCAGTACAACGACAGCGTAAATGTTTTCTGGGCTTCCGGCGCATGCATGATAGTGAGGTCAAAAGCATGGAATGAATGCGGCGGATTCGATGCGGATTTCTTTGCCCACATGGAAGAAATAGACCTGTGCTGGCGGTTCCATGCAGCAGGATTCAGGCTTGCTTATGTCCCATCCTCCGCTGTCTGCCATGTTGGCGGTGGCGCACTTCCCTACGATTCACCTTTTAAAACATACCTGAATTTCAGGAACAGCCTTTTTCTTCTCTACAAGAATCTGGAGGATGAGGAAATGAAAAGCATCCTTTTCGCCAGAAGAGTCCTCGACGGCATAGCAGCATTGAAATTCCTGCTGACAGGAAGCGTAGGAAGCTTCCGTGCAGTCTGGAAGGCTCACAGGGATTACTACAGGAGTATCCCTGTCCTCCGTGAAAAAAGGCAGGCAGTAAAAAATATGCGCAAAGGAGATTATTCAGCACCCATTTTGAACAAGAGCATCGTTTTTGAGTTTTATGCCAAAGGCAACAAGACTTTTGACAGCCTGAAATTTTGACCGAATGAAACGAAGCAGGATGGCAGTATTCTTCGTAATAGTATTCATCATCTATTCACTTGCGAACCTCTACCTTTTTGTAAAAGTGCACAGGGCGCTCCCGTTCATGCTCCAGCACAATGTTCTTTTCCCGGTCATATTCTTCAGCCTGGCCTTTATTTTCATAATAGCAAAAATCCTGGAAGCCAGGCACTCATCCGTGATTGCTGACATACTAAATGTTATTGGCGGTTTTTGGCTGGCATTCATGCTTTACGGATTCCTTTTCTTTATTGCTTCAGATATTATTTACCTCCTGCTGAAGCTCACACGCGCGCTCCACACGCCGGAGAATGTCCTCGCGTTCCGCAAATGGACATTCATCGTAACTGCTGTCCTTTCGACGGGCCTGATCATCGGTGGCTTCATTAATGCCATCCTCCCTGTCGTAAAGAAATATGATATTACAATCGGCAAAGATGCCGGTGAAGTCAGGAACCTGAAGATTGCAGCCGTTTCAGATATTCATCTCGGCAGCGTCATAAGAAAAAGAAGCATCAGGAAGCTGTCTTCGATCCTTGAGGAGCTTAAACCCGACATGGTCCTGCTTCTCGGCGACATACTTGATGGTGAGATCGGCCCTGTGATGCGTGATGACCTCCTGAAATATTTCACCTGTCCCAAATGCACCAACGGATTGCTGGCAATAACAGGAAATCATGAATTCATTGGCGGAGCGGCAAAGACAATTCCCTATATTGAAAGCAAAGGCATAAAGCTGCTTTTGGATGAAGTGGTTACAATCGAGGGAGGTATCCAGTTTATCGGGAGGAAAGACCGCGATTCGGAGTTCTTTTACAAATCAAAAAGAATGACGCTCCCGGATCTTGTCGCAGGGACAGATCCTTCAAAACCTGTTATTTTACTCGATCACCAGCCTGCGAACCTTGACGATGCTGTTAAAAACGGCATTGATCTTGAGCTCTCCGGACATACCCATAACGGTCAGATATGGCCTTTGAACCGCATAACCAGGCTGGTTTGGGAGCTTAGCTATGGCTACCTGAAAAAAGGAAACACACAGTTTATTGTATCATCAGGGTACGGCCTGTGGGGACCGAGGGTGAGAAGCGGCAGCAGGTCTGAGGTACTATTGCTGAACATTCATTTTGCCGGCCCGGCAGTCAAATGATCACAGCAGGTCATAGATCTTCTCAAGACCTATCCCCCTCGAGCCTTTTATCAGTATTGCATAACCTTTCACCGGGTTCGCCCTGAGGTATCCTGCAAGTGACTTTGCATCTGCAAATGTCTTTATTCCTTCATCTCCTGCAGCTTCCGTGAATTTTTGACCGGTAAGAATTATATTTTCAATCCCGGAAGAATGAAGAAGGCTGATGATCCTGGAATGTTCCTCTTCCGATGTATCACCCAGCTCAAGCATATCGCCGAGTATCACCATTTTCCTTGGCTCTTTCAATTCGCTGAATGACCGGATTGCACTGGTCATGCTTGAGGGATTGGCATTATACGAATCACAGATAAGGGTATTATTCAGTGTTATTTTCACCTGCGACCTGTTGTTGGAAGGAGCATAAGATGAAATTGCCCGTGCTATTTCATCAGGGCTGACCCCGAAGTACAGCCCTGTGGCAATAGCTGCCTTTACATTCCAGAAGTTGTATTTGCCGAAAAGACCGGTTTCGATTTTTCTTTTCTCACCCCGGTATTCCATATTGATCGTTAAGTTCAGCCCGGCCTGCACCTCTTCAAGAGCCAATGGAATACCTTCCGGGGCTGAGTATGGGACCGCCGTGATCCGGAATTCAGCCACCTTTGATGCCAGGAGCTGATCCTTGTCGTTAAATATTACAACTCCATTCGTACTCTTCAGATGAGCATAGAGCTCAGTTTTGGTTTTTATCACTCCTTCAAACGAACCAAAACCCTCGATATGGGCTGTACCTATATTTGTTATGAGGCCGAACCCGGGGAGGGCGATATCACACAGAGCTTTTATTTCACCCCGGTGATTGGCGCCCATTTCGATTATCAGCAGCCCTGTTCCTTCCGGAGCCGAAAGGATCGTGAGAGGCACCCCTATATGATTGTTAAGATTTCCCCTGGTATAATGGGCATTGTATTTTTTTGACAGCACCGCTGCAATGAGCTCTTTTGTCGTTGTTTTCCCGTTTGTCCCCGTTATCGCCAGGACAGGAATGTTCAGCTGTTTTCTGTGGAATGTTGCAAGAAGCTGAAGAGCCTTCAGGCTGTCGTCGACAAGTATTGTTCTGTCCCCCTGGTAAGCCGGCTCATCAATGACAACCCACGCTGCACCCTGCCTGATTGCCTCTGCAGCAAAACTGTTGCCGTTGAAATTGGCACCCTTCAGAGCAAAGAATATCTGGTCCCTGCCAATGCTGCGTGTATCGGTGGCAACACCCGCTGAATCCCTGTAAAGTCTGTAAAGCTGTTCAGTTTCCATTTCAAAAAAATGCCTCATTATTCTTCATAATGAGGCACATATCTAAATATTTTTATTAATCAGAACCCGGCCGGGCTTCCTACCCTTATCATCGCGCACCTGAAGCCGATATCGTCCCTTGAAGCATCCTGGTCGAGGAACCTTCTTGTGGACGGATTGAGCCAGTATGCCCTGTCCTTCCATGATCCGCCTTTATAAACTCTTGCGTTATCGTTGATAAGAGTAACAAAGTCGTTGTATCCCTCTCCCATTTCCTGGGCATACATCCTGAGGGAATTCTTCTTCCCGTCTTCCTGTGTCCACTGATCGTTTGCAATAGAAGACTGGAGGTCACCATCTTTATAATTCCTGTAATCGCCTTTCTGGTAGTTGTACCTGTTTGCAACATCGATATCCTTAACCGTATCGACGAACAGCCGTCCAAGCCTGTCTTTTCCAACGACGGCGCCGTTTGCATCCCTCCTGATATCGGTATAAACGTTACCTCTGAAAGGATTGAAGCCGTCGACATCGTCTGAAGACTGCGGCCTGTAAACATCCTGAACCCATTCATTCACATTGCCGGCCATGCAGTAGAGTCCATAATCGTTTGGCCAGTAAGCTTTGACATCCACTGTTATTGATCCCTGGTCGTTTAGGTTGCCTGCCACTCCCATGAGGTCACCGCGTCCACGTACAAAGTTTGCCATCATTTCGCCACGGTCTTTCTTTGAAGAATTTCTTACATTATGGCCGTCCCATGGATAGATCCTTCTTTCATACACTCTTTCTTCGAAGGTATTGCCCCTGAGAGCGTAAGCTGCAAATTCCCATTCAGCTTCTGTTGGAAGCCTGTATGCAGGAAGCAGGACGCCATCCTCGAAATTTGTGCGGCGTTCTGTCTGGTTCGGATTGAGGCTTTCGCGAAGCTGGTTTACCACACCTTCGTAAAGACCTGAAAGATATGCTTCCGTGTTAAAATTCTTTTCATTCACCTGGTTCGGATCCGGGTTGAGCTCACCCTCGTCGATAAGGATCTGCTCGTTCACCCTGTCGGTTCTCCAGAGGCAGAAATCGTTTGCCTTCACCCAGCTTACACCCACAACAGGGTAATTGTTGTATGAAGGGTGCCTGAAATAATACTGTACATAAGGATCGTTGAAACCCATCGGGCTTCTCCATACCAGTGTGTCGGGAAGAGCTCTTCTGTAGACTTCAGGATAATCCTTGTATACCCTGCGCAACCAGAAAAGGTACTCGCGGTAGTCAATATTCCTTACCTCTGTCTCATCCATGTAGAATGATGAAACTGTAACGGTCCTTGGCTTATTGTTCCAGTCGAACATCACATCCTGTTGCACCTGTCCCATCGTGAACCGGCCTCCTTCAATGAGGACCAGCCCGGGACCTGTTTTCTGCTCTGCGCCCATGGTAACTTCAAATCCGCCATTATCGGGATTGTTGTATTCCCATCCTGTTGCAGAAGAAACATCCTGGTTCCCTTTCTTCTTGAAAAGACTGCAGGATGTCACCAGCAGGAAGCAGGTCAAAACAACTGGTAATGCTCTGAATCTATACATATTCTCAGGTTTTTTCACTTTTAGAATACCCAAATATAATATTTTTTCTAAATCTACGGATTTTTTTTTCTAAATCTGCATTTTTCCTGCACCAAATATAACTACATTCGGGGCATATTTATTGTCCCCGGATTATCCCTTTTATCAACACGATTTAAACTGAAGGAGATGCCTGCCTGGTGCAATAATGAGACCGGAAGCAGCGCTGAAGCGGACTTCAGGCTGAACCTGTAGTTGTAAAAGATGCCCAGCCTGCCGGCATTCACGGCAAACCCTGTCTGAAGGCCTGAATTGCCGGCATTGTTTGCTGAGAACAGCATGGTCATCGAAAGATGCTGCGTTTCAGCCGAAACGCCGGCCGAACCTGTTACAAAGCTTTCCTGAATTTCCAGGAAGCCTATTGGCCTGAGGCCTAAATTGTTTCCTCCCGTCAGCCATGAAGCATTCATGCTGAACTTCCTTTTCAGCCTTTCAGGAGACCCATTATGGGAAAGATCAGGCTGCGACAGATGATTCACCGACAGCCCTGCAAAAAATTTCCTGTAAATCAGCAGAAAACCTGTACTCATGTCCAGCACGGTCCTGCCACCGTCTGAAAGGACTTCTGATGATGGATAAGATATTCCCCCGAGGCGGTCGATCATATCAGGGAGCACAGCCCCTGCAAAAGTGAATCCCCTGTGAAAGAAAGCAGCTCCAAGACCGGCATTGATATAAAACTCCTTCCCGGCCCTCAGTGAGTATGCATATGCCAGTCCACCCCGCAGATCGTTGACAATTCCGCCCAGGTAATCATCCGCAATCCACAATCCTGCCCCGCCATGCAGCTCACTGAAATAAGAATCGTAAGAAGCAAAAAATGAATGAAAATCATAATTGTTACCCGGTAAGAAGTTTAGATAAGATAACCTCAGCGTCCCCTCAGCCGCAACGCCTGAAAATGCGGGATTGTTCATCAGCATCGCCTGGTATGTAGGACCATAATGAGTATCCTGCGACCTCACTCCCTGTGAAAGAATGAGAAAGAAAATCAACAGTACAGCCGGGTTATTATTATGAGTTTTCACCAGTTTGCAAAAAAACAGATTAAGTTAGTAAAGAAAAAGCACATTTCTATCTTTGTGTAATGAATATGACCTTTCCGAGGACAATGCTTCTTCTTTTTTTCCTGTTTTCCCGTCTCCTTTACGGAAAGGATCAGGGGGATTATTCATCATCGTCGGTATTGTCAACGGGCAAATGGTTCAGGATAGCCGTTACTTCAGAGGGCATCTACAGGCTCGATTATTCGCTGATCAGGCAGACAGGTGTCACTGATCCTTCAAATCCGCGGATTTTCGGAAACAATGCAGGTCAGCTTTCGTATTATAACAAGGGCAGCTTCCCGGATGATCTGAAAGAGATCCCGGTATACATCTCGACAGGAAATGACGGGATCTTCAATGAAGGGGACTATCTTCTTTTCTATGGGCAGTCAACCCACAGGTGGAACTACAACCATGCAGGAAAGACATATTCATTCCTCAGGCATAATTATTCTGATACGGCATTTTATTTCCTCACTTCGGGAATTGCGGGAAAAAGAGTGACTGATGCCGTTCAACCGCAAGGAAATGCAACCTACAATTCGACAGCTTCCGACGAATTATTTTGCTATGAAGCTGAAATTGAGAATCTTATCACCTCCGGAAGGGAATGGTTCCAGAGAATCCCACTCACAGGCATCAGCATTAAACCGGCTTTTTCTGACCTGGTTGAGTCGTCACCGGTGAAAATGGAATTAAGAGTGGCGGGCCGCTCATCAAAAACGATAAGTTTCGGACTTTATGAAGGATCCACACGGATAAAGGAAGCCGTAACCCAGCCGGTTAATCTCACCAACCCGAATGGCACGTATGCCGCCATATCTGATTCAATTTCAGAAATACTGCCATTATCTGCTTCACCGGAATATGAAATAAGATTCAACGGCAACGGTGAAAACGGCGCAGTCGGATGGATAGATTATTTAAGACTGCAGGCCAGGACCCGTAACGTTTTCAGCGCACAGACCAGGTTTATACGGGATAAGCTTTCTGTAGCGCCGGCAAACATAACATCCTTTTCAGTGACTACAGCAGCCAGTGATGTCATAATCTGGGATGTCACAGATCCGTACAATGTAAAAAATATAACTTATTCAAAAAGTGGCAGCAGCCTGACGTTCAAAGCAGTAACAGATTCCCTGCGGACCTATGCTGTTTTTGCAGCTTCGGCCGCCCGTGTTCCGGTAGTCAGGAACACGCCTGTAGCCAACCAGGACCTTCATGCTTCCGCACCTGCCGGGATGGTGATCGTCACGCATCCGCTTTTCAGGAATTATGCACGCAGGATCGCTGACATGCATTATACCGGCAGCGGGCTGGTAAGCCTGATCACAACTCCTGAGGAAATTTATAATGAGTTCTCCGGTGGTGTTCCTGACATAGTTGCCATACGCAACTTTATCCGGATGAAATATCTGAAGCAGAAAGACACAGGCGAGCCGCTCAGATATCTTCTCCTGTTCGGTGACGGCTCGGTGGAGAATAAAACTCCGCCTCCCCGCAATCCCAATTTCATTCCGACTTACCAGACGCAGAATTCCAATGTGGTGGTCAGCTCATTCACGTCAGACGATTTCTACGGCCTGCTTGAAGATGGAGAGGGTGAAGCCGAAGGAACCGATGATATAGGGATTGGGAGGTTTCCAGTATACGACACGGCGCAGGCAGGCATCATCGTCAGGAAAGTCAGGAACTACCTGGATCCCTCCAACATGGGAGCCTGGAGGAATGTAATAACCATCACTGCAGATGATGAGGACGGGAACACTCATATGACTGATGCAGAAGGGCTCGATGCCGTTATCAGGCAGAAAACGCCTGAGTATACCGTCGATAAGATCTACCTGGATGCATACAGGCAGGTGACCAGTGTGAACGGGCAGTCCTATCCTGATGTAAATAAAGCAATTACTGACAGGATAAACAGGGGATGCCTGATCTTTAACTATGTGGGGCACGGCAGCGAGATGCAGCTCGCCCATGAACGGGTGGTGACAAATGATGACATACGCCAGTGGAAGAACGGCGGGAAGCTCCCGTTATTCATTACTGCAACATGTGAGTTCAGCAGGTTCGACAATGTTGAAATAAACCTGGCAACGCGCGAAATGATTCCGAATCCGTCATCAGGAGAGCTGGCGCTGCTTAACAGCGAGGGTGGAGCGATAGCCCTCATGTCAACGACAAGAATTGTGTATTCGGCTCCCAATTACCAGCTGAACAGAAACATATTCAGCTGCGCATTTGACCGCGACAGCCAGGGCAATCCTTTGGCCCTTGGGGATATTATCAGGACAGCCAAGAACAATTCCGGCAATGGTTCAAATAAACGGAACTTCTCTCTCCTGGGCGATCCCGCCCTAAGGCTGGCTTACCCCTGGCACGGCAAAGTGATCACTGATTCGGTCAACAACGTTCCTCTTTCAGGCAAACCCGACAGCCTCAAGGCATTATCAGTCATATCTATTGCCGGACATATTGAAGACAATTCAGGGAACCTGATGCCGGGCTTCAACGGGTTTGTCTCCCCGGTTATCTTTGACAAGGAAAACAGGGTTAAGACACTTGCTAACGACGGGGGTACTGCAATGGAGTTCGGACTTGTAAACAGCATAATTTTCAGCGGGAAAACGAAAGCCTCCTCAGGAAAGTTCAGGTTTACCTTCATCGTACCAAGGGAAATCAACTATGCATACGGGAACGGCAAGATCAGCTATTATGCAAACGATGAGGAGATAGACATGAACGGAAGCACCAATGGCATTGTTATAGGGGGCTTTACGGAAGAGTCAGGTATGGATAATTCAGGGCCTGCCATCGAGCTTTATATGAATGACACCCTCTTCAGGGACGGGGGTCTGACCGATATGAATCCCTCATTGCTGGCCATACTCGACGATCCCGGAGGCATAAACATTACGGGTTCTGCGATAGGACACGATCTGACCGGTTACCTGGATGGTGACAGGGAACATGCAGTAATACTGAACAGCTGGTTTGAAAATGATTTTGACAGTTACAGGAAAGGCAGGGTGAAATACAAATTGCCTCAGCTTGAAACAGGGGAGCATAAATTCACCCTCAAAGCATGGGATAATTTTAACAACTCATCCGAAAAGACCATAAATTTTGTGGTGGAATCAGGCGATAAGTTTATTTTAAGAAACCTGTTCTGTTATCCCAACCCGGTAGTTGACGGAACGAGGATCACGGGAGAGATTAACAGGCCATCGGAACACATTGCTCTGAAACTCGGGATCTTCGATCTTAACGGAGCCTTGATCCGGTCATCAAGATCAGACTTTGTTGCAGGAGGATTTTCACTCGAGCCCATAGAATGGGACGGTAGGGATGAAAGGGGGAATCGTGTCGCACAGGGAATGTACATTTTCGTCGTCACTGCCTCGACTGAAAAAGGAGAAACAGCAAGAGCCTCAGGGAGAATGATTATATTGTGAGGCAGAGCAATATAAGAGCGGAAAAAAAGTTTTATATTTGTAAATTAAAGTTATCCGAAAGATAAACTACTGTTCCACAGCATGAAAAAGTTATTGATCACCCTTGTAACCATTATAATAACCGGCGGAAGCGCTTTGATTTATTCCCAGGATGATGGTGCCCTGAATGCACTTCATACTGTCGTCCCGTTCCTGACGATTGCGCCTGATTCACGTGCCGGGGCAATGGGTGATGCGGGTGTGGCAACAACACCTGATGTTTACAGCCTTCACTGGAATCCAGCAAAATTCGCTTTTATCGATGGTAAAGCCGGAGTGGGTATCTCTTACCTGCCATGGCTCAGGAATATTGTCCCTGACATAAATCTTGCCCAGATCACCGGTTACAAGAGACTGGATGATAATCAGGTAATTGCGGCAAGCTTGTTCTATTCGTCACTGGGGGATGTCCCGTTCACAGACGATGCAGGATCTTACCTCACTACTTTCAGGCCGAATGAATTTTCTCTCGATGCTGCCTATTCGAGGCTTTTCTCCGAGCATTTTTCAGGCGGGATCGCATTCAGATTCATTTATTCCAATCTCACGGGTGGCATGTACTCGGTGGGAGAGCCCACCAAGCCGGGCACATCGTTTGCCGCTGATATCTCCGGCTATTACCAGAGCAAGATTCTCATAGGCGGAAAGAATGGTTTGGTAGCAGCAGGTGTGAATATCTCAAACATAGGGTCAAAAATGAGCTATTCTGATGACCAGACTGCAGATTTCATCCCGATGAATTTTCGTATCGGAACATCGCTTAACGTCGATCTTGACGATCATAACAGATTATCGGCATCACTCGATATAAATAAGCTCCTTGTTCCCACCCCTAACGGAAAAGACTCTACCGTTGCAGTCCCCGTCGCATTATTTACATCATGGGGTGATGCTCCGGGAGGGTTCAGTGAAGAATTAAGGGAGTTCACCCTCTCGCCCGGAATTGAATACTGGTATAACAAGCAGTTTGCGGTAAGGGGAGGATACTTCTACGAAAACCAGACCAAGGGCAACAGAAAATATTTCACCACGGGAATTGGCCTGAAACTTAAGCAATTCTCCCTTGATTTCTCTTACCTCATGCCTGTTGCGCAAAATCATCCGCTGGCACATACCCTGAGGTTCTCCCTTACATTTGATATTAATTCGAATAAGGCCAGTTCGACCAATTAATGGATATCAGGATAGGCCAGGGAATTGATTTCCACAGGCTTGAAAAGGGCCTTAAAATGTTTATCGGGGGTGTCGAAATTCCTTCGGAAAAAGGCTGTGTAGCCCACTCGGATGGCGACGTCCTGCTTCATGCGATCTGTGATGCCCTGCTGGGGGCTGCAGGTCTCGATGATATAGGGCACCAGTTCCCTGATAATGACCCTTCATATAAAAACATAGACAGCAAAATACTGCTTTCAAAAAGCTTTGCGATGCTGAAGAAAAAAGGCTTCAGGGTAGTCAACATCGACAGCACCCTGTGCCTTCAGAAACCCAGGATAAGCCCTTTCATTGGTGAGATGAAAAACACCATTGCAGAAATACTCTCAACTGATGCTGAAAATATAGGCATTAAAGCGACGACAACAGAGAATATGGGGTTTGTCGGCAGGGAGGAAGGAGTGGTGGCGAT
>DATGWQ010000276.1:0-4759 GCA_035299385.1 Bacteroidales bacterium
GGCAAGTGCGGAAGATGCAATGTGGGGAAAATATTCGTATGCAAGGATGGTCCTGTTTTTACATATGAGGAATTACAAACATTGCCGGAAGAATACTAACCAAAACTTATTCTTATGAAAATCAGGAATTTAATTGCATCCCTTTCGTTCCTTCTTGTCGTGGCTCCCCTCTCAGGGCAAACCGCTTTCAACGGAGAATGGAAAATCGACACAAATAAATCTGCTGTTCCCACCGACCAGCTTTACCTTTCGAAGATAAATATCCAGGTGAAAGCTGACAGCATTCTTACCACACGGGTCTATCAGAGCCCTGACGGCCAGGAATTCCCTTTCCAGGAAAACATGTCCCTGAACGGAAAAGAAACAAAGCTTACCATCTATGATATGCCAAGAGTAACCAAAGCCCAGAAAGGTGAAGGCGGATCAATACTGATCGATTCAAAAACGACCTTCTACGGAAACGGCGGAGAAGATAACCTCACCGCACAGGAAACATGGAAAGTTGATGGCAACACCCTTGTTCTCAATATGGTTAACCAGATGTCGGGACAGGAGTATAAAGGGACTTTCTATTATAATAAATAGTTTTTCTGTTACACATTTTATTTCGTTATAATAGTACAAATACTCTGTGTAACCTTTTTTAGCTCTCCTGCAAACAAGATCGTTCCCTGATTGTTTTCTGTTTACGGACAATCCGTCCGTCTTAAACAAACGTTTAATGCCGAATCAATGAAAACAATCAGATCTTTTACAATTGTGCTGACCACATTGTCGGTACTCCTGATTTCGTCCTGTTCAGGAAAGCAGAATAAACAGGATACAGCCTCTATAACTGCTGACTCGACTACGACTAAAACACCTAAGGATAACAAGGGTATAACTTTACCTGATGGCTTCTCCGCAACCGTGTTCGCAGACAAGCTCGGGGGAGGACGACATATTGCAGTTGCTGAAAACGGGAACGTCTACCTCGCCCTTAGCAGTTTAAACAATGGAGCAGGTATAGCCGCTCTGAGGGACAAGGATAATGACGGTCATGCCGACATAACTGAATATTTCGTAAAAACACAGACAACCGGAATGGCGGTAAAAAACGGTTATCTCTATTACAGCAATGCTGCTGAAGTCTACCGCGTGCCCCTGTCCGGTGATGAATTGGTGCCTAAAGCAGAGCAGGAGGTAATTGCAACGGGCTTCGAGAGACAGAACCAGCACCAGGATAAAACTTTCACGCTCGATAACGACGGCAACATTTATGTCAATGTCGGAGCGCCTTCCAATGCCTGCCAGGAGCGGGACAGGACCCCGGATTCAAAAGGCATCGATCCGTGTCCCCAGCTCAAAAGGCATGCAGGCATCTGGAGGTTCAAAGCTGACAAATCAAACCAGGACCAGGTGAAGGATGGACACCGGTATGCATCAGGAATACGAAACTCAGTGGCAATAACCTGGAATCCAAACAACAACATGTTATATGTTGTCCAACATGGCAGGGACCAGTTATTTCAGTTTTACCCTGCCCTGTTCACAGAGCAGCAGGGGGCCGAACTCCCGGCAGAGGAATTCCTGCAGGTCAATGATGGTGATTTCTTCGGATGGCCTTACTGCTATTATGATCAGTTCCAGAAAACGAAGCTTCTCGCTCCCGAATACGGTGGCGACACGAAGACAAAAGGAAGATGCACGGACGCAAAGAATCCGATTTTGGCTTTCCCGGGTCACCTGGCACCAAATGCACTGTTGTTTTATACAGGAAGCATGTTCCCTGAAAAATATAAGAACGGCGCATTCATTGCGTTCCATGGATCTTGGAACAGGGCGCCGCAGGAGCAGAAAGGCTATTTTGTGGTGTTCGTTCCTTTCAGGGACGGTCAGCCTGCAGCGGAATGGGAAGTATTTGCCGATGGGTTTGCGGGAGTGAAACCGATAAAGAACATGAACGAAATAATGTACAGGCCTACAGGGCTTGCGCAGGGACCTGATGGTTCACTGTATATTTCCGATTCAGAGAAAGGCCGTATATGGAAAGTCGTTTATAACGGTCAGAAATGAACTACCTTCTTTCTATTATTTTCTTAGCTCTGTTCATTGTCTTTCCTGCCGGGTGCAAAAGCGGAAAAGGCGGAAACAACCAGGTCGCAGTCCAGGATTCGGCAGATAAGGTTAAAACAGTGACTGCTCAGCCAGTTGAGCAGGGCCCTGGTTCAGATGTATATACAAAGTATTGCCTGGCCTGCCATCAGCCGGATGGCAATGGAATGAAAGGCATGTTTCCCCCTCTTGCCGGTAATGATAAGATCAAAGGACCTGCAAATGAACTCATACCAATTGTTCTTTTCGGACTTGAAGGGACGATCACTGTGAACGGGCAGGAGCAGAATTACAACCAGGTAATGCCTGCACAGGATTATCTTACCGATCAGCAGATAGCGGATGTGCTTACGTACATCAGGAGTTCGTGGGGAAACAAAGCTCCTTCAGTTTCTCCTGATGAAGTAGGAGAGATCAGGAAAAAAGGAAAAGAATAAAACGCAAAGGGCGCAAAGGGAAAACGTAAAGTTCGCAGAGATGTCTTCTGCGTTCTTTGCGAAAAAGCTTTGCGTCCTCTGCGTTAAAAAAATTACATAATTCCTGCTGTTATCTTCGGAACATTCCACCCCGAGACAACAATCTCCGTATTACCTGAAAGTACCGTAGCCGGGCACGTTACCGTTATAGTTCTTTTCTCGTTTGGGGCAAGCGTGAAATAACCTGCTGACCAGGCGCTCGGGAGGACTTCCTCTCCATTTATCACTATTTGCGGGCGAATAAAGAAGGCCAGGTTTCCCGAAGTATTTGTCACCTCGACAGCCCACGTCTTATCACTCTTTGTGCCTGATTTTGCCGTTAATCTTGCGCTGACACCGGCTTTCGGCATATTATTCATTGACTTATAATCGCCATCCGGAGAAAGCCAGTAAGTGTTCGTTGAAATTGTTCTTCCCGCGCTGTCCTTAATCCTGAGCACGACGAAATTTACCCCGGCAGATTTCGGCAATTCAGCTGAAAGATCGGTAACCTCCTTCACTTCTGTGGCTGCAAGGTCGAGTTTCTGCTCATTATGGAATATTGATTTTGATTCAATATTGTAAATGTCCGCTATCAGAGTAAGTCCGGGTTTTTGCCTGTAAGTGCGGTTCAGGGCGAGCACCTTCTTTGTGATTATGTTAAGCTGTGCATGTACAGGTTCACAGGCGTTTTGCATAAAATAATACCCGGCATTCGGCATAAGGTACCAGTCATATACCTGCCAGACCACGCTCGGGAACGCTGCATTCAGCTTCCAGAGCATCACCCCACCGATATCGTTCAGCTTATGCCCTGCAGCTTCGAATATACCCTGGTAACCAATGGCATTCATCAGCTGCATCTTGTTGCAGAAATCTTCCATGCTCACCGGTTCGCCATACCTCTTTACCATTTCCTTGTAATAAAGGTCATATCTTCCGTTACCTGTTGCAGCATCGTGATAGCCCCAGGTGTGATTGAGCGGGAAAGGAAGTGTTTTATCCCAGACAAGATCCGGTATTATCCTGGGCATTATATTGAAAGGAGGCTGCGAAGGCAGGCCTGTTTCATCCTTGAATACCCAGTCACCGCCTGCCATAGCCTTATTATAATAAACTTTGGGGTCCTGCCAGGTATATGGTCCGCCGCTGTAAACTCCTGTCGGGAGATTATCGGGCCATGCACCGTCAAATCCTGCAGGAAGCTTCGCAAAACCTGAAGAGCTCGGTATGTAAGGACGGGTGCCATCGAGTGTAATGATGGAGTTTCTCATTACATCATAAAGCTCTTTCCGGGCATGGCCTTCATTTCCGCCTGTCCAGACAAGAAGGCTGGGGTGATTCCTTATCCTGAGTATCGTGCTACGTACATTGTTAATGAACACCTGTCCTTCAAGAGGCCAGTCGGGAGATCCCTTGAACTCTCCCTGCGTATCTCCTGTAACCCAGAAGTCAGACCAGACAAGAAGGCCGTACCTGTCGGCAGCGTCAAAGAATTCATCTTTCGGTGTAACCCCGCCACCCCATATCCTGACCAGGTTGATATTCGAATTCCTGCAAAGTCTCAGTTCATAATCGTACCTTGTGGAATCGCGATTTAACATCATGTCAGGCACCCAGGCTCCCCCTGTTATATGTATGCGTCTGCCATTCACATAAAAATCACGCCTGTAAAACTTATTCACTTCCTGTGCTTTGGTGCTGACGGTTCTTATCCCGAAAACAAAGGATGTATCGTCGGAGATTCCTGCACCAGCTGAGTATTGCAGCCTCAGCCTGTAAAGATTTGGCCTGCCGTACCCATTGGGCCACCATAGTGCAGGCGATGCAATAACCAGCTCTTTTCTCTTCTCTTTCGTAAGGTCAACAGCAGTTTTTGATCTTTTTCCTGCAGCAATGTCCTGTGTGAAGGTAAGAGGTTTCCCTTTAAAGTTCTCGGGAGCTATCGTGACTGTGAGCCTGCCGTTAATATCTGCATCGCCATGATTTATGAGATCCAGGCTGAGAGTTATGTCGGCGGAAGAAGTGTCGGGAAGGTTGGGGAGATTGGTAACAACCTTCGGATCTGCAATCGTAACCCCCCCTGTGGTTCTCAGGTATACGGGCAGCCAGATGCCTATATTCCTGTCCCTTACCGGCGGCATCCAGTCCCATCCTGCCGAACACAGCATCGTGACGTTCTTGCCAATATCGCCTGTCGGGCCGCCATT
>DATGWQ010000277.1:0-29822 GCA_035299385.1 Bacteroidales bacterium
TACCAAAATGGCTATCTTTGAGCTATCCTGAAAACCTTCAGTTATGAAAATATTGAAAGTTTCTGAGTACAGCGATCTGTTATATGAATCAGTTCTGAAACTGCTTCCGCAGCTCGATCCGGGAGCAAAGCCTCCTTCAAAGGAGTTTTTTCAGGATTTTCTGAAATCTGAAAGTATTGATTTGTTTATAGCTGAATCGGATGATCATCAGGTCGCCGGAATTCTGACCCTTGCAAAATATCCGAATGTCACTGGCATGAAATTCTGGATAGAGGATGTTGTGGTTGACGGCTCCTTCCGTGGAAAGGGAATAGGGGAGAAGCTTACCATGGCAGCAATCGAGCGTGCAGGGGAACTGGGAGCAGAAGAGCTGAAGCTTACATCAAGGCCGTTCAGGGCAGCAGCCAATAATCTTTACAGGAAGCTCGGTTTTGTACAATATGTAACTAATGTATATAAGTACAGGTTTTAATCTTTCTTAGCTCCCTGCCCCATGCCCCTATATTCCCGGGAACAGAAGTGTCTCCAGGTCGTCTCCCTGCCCGGGCAGATCATATTTTTTGTCGCGGGTCAAGGCATATACGATCCGGAAATCGGGTTTGAGGCTCTCAATGGCCTCATCCATGCTCGTTATCTGGTCACCGTTCCATTTTCCGCTCCCGTTTGCATATGGAAGGAGATAGTCGGCAGCTTTCATGATGCTTTTTCCGTCCGGGGTTGTATAATTCAGGATATCGACGCCTGCAAGTTTCCCAATAATTGACAGGTTCAGAAAAGCCCTGAGATTCATCGAGCTGTACGACAGCGATCTTGTCCGGGCAAGTTCTTTTGGCTGGCTGCCATCAGCTTCTATCTGTGAATCGATCCTTTTCAGTGTGGCATTTTCAAGCCTTGCTTTTGCGATATCGTTCTTTCCAAGATACAGTGCAATGCCGCATACCTGTACATCATACCAGGTGCCATGATTATTCTTTTCATCTTCTTCATCTATCCCGTTCGGGCTGGTAAGAAGCCAGTTAAGATATTCATCAAACCATTCATGGAGCTTCTCACGCGTAACAGCGTCGATCTTATCGTTTGCCTGAAGAATCTGCAAAGGCGCGATCAGCTTGTTTATCCTGTGAAGATCAATTATTCCGATCCCGCGGCCATCGCAAACTCCCGGAATTGCCTGGGCATAATTGAGATTGGGGTTCATCATGGTCGCGGAATCAGTGAACCAGGTTTTGATCAGTTGAACTGCCTTCGCTGCATATTTTTCCTCCCCCGAGAAGAAATAAGCCCAGGCAAGCGTCTCGACGTTGGACATCATGCTGTTCTTTTTTTCGGCATCGACATATTCGCCTTCAGTTTCGGGGTTCACGTTCCCGTCCCTTCTTATATAAGGTAATCCGTCAGGCCTGGTCGTATCCGGCCACCAGTAGGTGCCCATGCTGAGATAATCGTGCATGTCCCCGCTCGCTGCCGTCCTCTTTTTTTGCATCACACTGAAAGGACCCTCATTCATTGCCCTGCCGGCATCACTGATAAGCTTTTTGTATGCAGGCATGAATCTTTCATCGTTTTTTTCCAGCAGCTTCCTGACTTTCGCAGCTTCGTTGAAATCCCCGAAAATGCCATTATCGGGTGTTGTAATTTTAGTGCATCCCTGTGAAATGATTAGTAAGGACAGGCAAAAACAAACCAGGATTCTCATGTTCGTAATTTATTATAGTCAAAAGAGGTGAATAAAATAAAGGAAAATTATTCTTTAAAACAATGCCGGGAAAAAGACGAACTCCGGACAGGATTCTTTGTTATTCCATATTAAAGTTGAATCATGGCTAAGATCATTCTTTTCAACATGATATCAATCGATGGATACTTTGAAGGTCCGGGCAGGGATATCAGCTGGCATAATGTAAATGAAGAATTCAATGAATTTGCAGTTGAGCAGCTCAACAGCGCTTCTGCATTGATCTTCGGACGCAGGACGTACGAGCTGATGGTTTCTTACTGGCCTTCGGAGGAAGCGCTTAGAGATGATCCTGTTGTTGCCGGATTGATGAACAGCAAGCCGAAAATTGTTTTCTCAAAGACAATGAAAAGGGCAGACTGGACGAACACCAGGGTTTATAACGGAAATGTTGAGAAAGTCTGTCTCGGGCTGAAAGCTGAGAACGTGAATGATATTTACGTTTTCGGAAGCGCTGAGCTGGCTTCGGACCTGATCAGCATGAACCTTATTGATGAATTCAGGTTTGTGATTAACCCGGTTGTGCTTGGAAGCGGGGTGCCGATTTTCAGATCATCCTCAGGAAAGAGAAAGATGAAGCTTGTAAGGTCTGCCGTATTTGCATCAGGCAATGTCCTGGTCATATATACTCCAGAATGATCGTCACCTATTGAAGGACCCTTGCACCGAAGACAAACTTCTTCTTCCACCACGAATCGTCCATCGATGTTATCGTAACTCCGTTTCCTGATGAAGCATGCACAAACATGTTATTGCCGTTGTAGATTCCGGCATGAGTAATAAAATTACTCGTTTTGTAGGAGTTTTTGAAGAAAACAATATCACCCTTCACAAGCTCGTCCCTGCTCTTTACAACCGTCCCGTATTTTGACTGGGCCTGTGCATTATGCGGAAGGCTGATTCCCATCTCCCCGAAAACCCTCAGCACAAACCCGGAGCAATCGATGCATTTTTTCCCCAGCCCTCCATAACAATAAGGCAGGCCGATGTATTTCATTGCAAGATTTATTATCTCGTCACCGCATGTTCTGAAATCCTGCACATTACAGCTCACATCATTTCCTGAAATCATTGAAGGATTCGTGATTACTGTCTCACTTGCTTCTTTGATCTCTTCAGTAGCAGCTTTGGCAAAATATTTTAAGCTGTCCTTGTCAGGATTCTGATGAGGCATTACCTGGGGGGTGCGCGTGGAAGAATCCCTGAATAACTTACGCGAACATGCGGTATTAAACATCTGGATTGCAGTGAGCAGCAGCAGTGAAAAGATGACACCGGTCCTTTTCCGAATCTTCGACATCATAGGTTGTTTCATAAAACAGGTCTGGCATATAAACTGAATTCAGCCAGGTTTATTATCCTGGCGGGCTGTGAAAATCCGTTAAATTTTTTTGCGCATTGATGTCTTAAAATTGACAGTTTATTATAATCTTTAAGCGTAATATTTTGATGAGAACCTTTTTATCTTTTCAAAACCTGATTGTTACATTAAAACTATCGCCATGAAAAAAATGCTGGTATTCTGTTTCTTTTTTGCCGGCGTGCTCAGCTTCTTGCACGGGCAGGCCAGGGAACTTCCTGAGAATGTTGTTATTACTTCAAAAAAAGAAAAAACACATGTAAGTACGAATGAAAAAGGGGGATTGATCATTACACTATCCCGGAAGGATGCAGGTAAGATTAAAGCAAACGGATTCGTCAGCTATAGTGACCTTGGTGCAAAAGGAGACGGCAAGACAGATGACATAGATGCCATAACTGCAACACATGCCGTTGCCAACGAATTCGCGCTCCCTGTAAAAGCTGGAGACGGGATGACTTATTATATCGGAGGGACAACCCGCACAGCGATTATCCGCACCAACACCGATTTTGGCACGGCTGCCTTTATCATTGATGACACCAATGTTCAGAACCGGAATTCAAGTGTTTTCGTGGTCAGCTCAAACCTGCAGCCATTCAAGCTCCAGGGAATAACTTCCCTCAAAAGGAACCAGCCGAAAATTGATGTTACCCTTCAAAAGCCGTGTCTTGTCACCGTTACAAATTCCAATGTTAAGCGCTACATACGCTTTGGGGCAAACCAGAACAACGGGGCCTCGCAGACGGATATTTTCATGGTTGACAAGGACGGCAATGTCGACATGAAGGCCCCGATAATCTGGGATTTCGACCAGGTGACAGATATATCAGCTCTTCCAATCGATGAGACTACTCTGACCATCAGGGGAGGAAAATTCACGACAATTGCCAACGCTGCAGATTCGAGATACACCTATTACATGCGTAACATTGCCATCAGGCGTTCCAACGTTCTTGTCGACGGCATTGAACACCGTATAACAGGTGAAGGAGAGCATGGCGCACCTTACAGCGGGTTCATCAATGTCGGCGACTGCTCTTATGTCACAGTACAGAACAGCATCTTTACCGGGCATAAGATTTACCAGACGATCGGATCAGCAGGAGTATCAGTTTCAATGGGCACATACGATATCCTGTTAAACCGTGCACTCAATATATCTATCGTGAACTGCAGCCAGACAAACGACATAAAGGACAACAGGTACTGGGGTATTTTTGCATCCAACTACTGCAAGAATCTTCTTTATGACAAATGCACATTCTCCAGGTTCGATGCCCACATGGGTGTGGCCAATGCCACGATCCGGAATTCCACTCTCGGGCACCAGGGAATAAACGCGATAGGCAGCGGCACCTTTATTGTTGAGAATTCTACAATCTATGGAAGGAGTATCGTTAATTTGCGCCCGGACTATGGCAGTACCTGGCAGGGAGAGCTTATAATCCGCAATTGTGTCCTGGTGCCGACAGGCGGCAGGCCTGTAACTGCCAGCCTGATAACAGGCTCTTACTCAGGAAAACACAATTTCGGATACACATGCTACATGCCGGAACGTATAACCATCGAATCCCTCAAAATTGATGACTCAAACCACCCTGCAGATTACAATGGTCCTGCCATCTACTCGAATTTCAATCCCGATATGAAGGATGATTCTTATGTCGAGGAGTTCCCGTATGTCAAAACAAAGGAAGTCATCCTGAAAAACGTTACCACTGCAAGTGGCAAAGAGTTGAGGATAAGTGACAATCAATTTATGTTCAGGGATGTTAAAGTGAGAAAGGAATAGGATGTGTCGCTATTTGACTGTCCAGTCCCTGACAACTATCCTGTCCTGGTACAGTTTCACTTCCAGCTTTTGCTTCTCTTTCCATTTAAGCTTCCGGATGAATTCAATCGGTATGGTGACTGAATAGCTTGAACCTCCTGATTTTGTAAGGTTGCGTACATTGCTGTCTTCGTTTTTTCTGCGTGCCATGGATGTAAAAGAATTACGTAATTAATTACGGAATAAATTACGTAATTCTTTTGAGAATACGAAAAAAAATTGCGTGGAGCTGGGGGACGGGAGTCGGAAGACGGGAGACTGGAGCAAGGGGTAAGGAGCAAGTCATTTAGTTTGTTGTCCCTCTTTGGCAGTATCCTCATATGCTTCCCTGACAGGCTCCTTCCCATATATATTTTCCAGCCTTCTTACGATAAAATGCCCCTTTGCCATATCCTGGAAATGATCCATGAAAAGTGTGTTGATTATTGCTCCTCCTGCCGCACCCAGCACGGGGATAGCCTGTGCCGCGGCTTTCTCGGTAACCTGGATACTGAACCGCTGTGCAATGTTGACTATGAACCTTATAACTGCAGGAGCGCTTTCGCTGGTCAGCGATTTTGTGGAGACAAACTGTGCGGCTTCAGAAATGGAACGCGCAAGGGCAGCCCTGACCAGAAAGTAGCCGCTCTCAGTACTGTCATCAGACTTATGCCTGCCGCCTAATGCAAAAACTTCAAGGCAGGCCAGCTTGGTCCGGTAATCCTTAAGTGACTCTCCTTCATGGCGAGCTATATCTGCAATTGACCTCAGAATTATTGTTGTTGAAACAGGCAGCTCGATAACCAGCGCAGGCAAACCCAGGAATCCTCCAATGCCGCCGGTCACTGCAACACCCAGCTTATGCCATTTGTCGGAAGATTGTTTCCCCGCCGCATCTTTGTTCATGCTGAATATTGCCGCATCGGCAGCTTTCATCAGTGCATCCCTGGTGACTTCCGATATTTTATTATTCCAGTTGCGCGGAAGGTACTTCATCCCCTTTTCAACAGGAATCCCTATAATGTTCGTGATCTTTGCCGCAATCCCCGGATTTTCGAGCAATGATACAGCGGTTTTCAGTTCAAGCTGATGTTCCTCTTTAAGATTCATATTTCAGATTGTCTAATATATAACGATATGAAAACGGTGTTTTGTTCAAAATCTTACCTTCAATCCTCAGTCCATCACTGCCCCCGGGGCATTTGGGTCAGGCAGGGGTAATGAAGCGGCATCAGATTCTGAACAATTAAAAACTCCCGTGGTTTGGTTAATATAAAAGATACAATCATGGGAACACTTTTAGCTGTAATCAGGAATCTTGAAAACTCGGCAAACTTCATCGGATATGCAATAAGGCTCGGTCGCGATCTCATGAAGGTGGTGCATGTTTATTATATCGAGGAAGCTTATGAATACACTCTCGGACAGCCGCCCGCACCTGACGATTATACCGGAGAGAAGCAATCCAGACGTATGATGAACGCGGAAAGGTCCCTTAAGACGCTTGTGGAAAAGGTGCTTGAGGAACTGCCCGGTGATGCGCTTGTTGAAAGCTCGGCAGACCTTGGTTCTCCCTCGGAATTGATTAATGACAGGATCAAATCAGATCTTGATGACCTGGTGGTCCTGAATGGTGATGAACCTGCAAACTTTATTCTCCAGAATACTTCGAATGATGAAGTTATCGACGAGATAACGAGTCCTGTCCTCATAGTGCCTGAAAATGCAGTGTATACCCCTTTTTACAGGATTGTCTATGCATCGGCATTCAGGGAGAGGGATGTACTTGCCCTTAAATTTCTCGTGCATCATCTGTCGGTACTCAATCCTTCGATAAGGGTTGTCCATGTGGAAGGCAAACCAACAGGGGAGGAGCTTGGTGTGATGAGGTTTGATGAACTGCTTCAGAAGGAAACAGGCTACCCCGATATTTCGGTAGAGAATCTTTCCGAGGAGCGCCGGAAGAGCCTGGTCAGCCAGGTGAAGGAATTCTCATCGAGGATAGATGCAGACCTGATCGCATTTCTCAGGGAAGACAGGAATTTCTTCGAAAAGATATTTACACGCGATAAGGCGAAAGAGTTCCTCAGGGCCTCGGGTCTGCCGGTGCTGGTCTTTAAACCTTAGCAGGGGCATGCCATGGCATGTCCCTGCAGGAGGAAAACAACGAAATCGAATCCGTTTCTTTAAAATTTATATATCGCACCAATGGTTATGTTGCCAACGTGTGCAATATCGTTCAGCCCTCCGCCGGCATTGAAATAATTAATGGTTTCCTTGTTGCCGTTCAACGTGCTTGAAGTCTGACCCACTCCCACATTGAAGATGTTGATGTATGTTTCGAGCGCAAGCCTTTCGCTGACGTCATAGGACAATCCCGGCACAATGTTCAGTGAGATGGAATTTGATTTTGTTTTTTCAATGTTGTTCCCCCCGAGGGTGGTGTTTGAATTCGCAAAAGCCACCCCTGCATTTGCCTGCCCGAACACTGAAAACTTGCCTGCGGTCACGGCATAGTAACGAAGAAAGGGCACCACTCCGACGCTCGTTGTCTTTTTTATTCGCTCTACGTCCTGGTTGCTGTTTGTTGTATTGAAACCGAAATTCAGTCCCAGCCCGATAGCGACTTTGTCTGACAGGAATTTGCCGGCCTGCGGTGACAGGTTCAGGTTGAATTCAGAAGCTTTTTTTGAACCGTCAGTCTCTTTTCCTCCGTTCTGGCTGATATTGAAGTTTCCTCCAATAAACACCTGGGCATTAATACCAAGTGATAAAAAAACAAATGAAGTGATCAGGATTATCCTTGCAGATCTCATTTTAAAAAATTTGAAGTTATGCCTACTCTTGGGTTTTTCGGCTTCCACCTGTTGCCAATACTAACGGGAGAACTTCCAAAAATTATGTAATGGAAGGTAAATTTTGTTTCAATTTTATGAAACAATAATTCGTAAGATCCTGCGTATATAATTCTTTTTCATGATGAGGCAAATCCTTTAAACGGAATTCAATAAAAATTAAATGAGGACCCTCATTAAATAACTGAAGCCAAAAACAAAAACAATTGTAGTTTTTGTCACCACAATGTGGATCCGAGGGTGTGGATAAATATTCTTTTTATCTTAGTCTCATGGAAATAGCAATAATCGATTCCGGATACAAATCCTACGACTTTGAAAAGGAGCTTTTTGTAAAGAACGGCTTTGACCTGAAGATATATCCCACGTATGCCGGTGATATTGCCGATAAGATCCGCTTTGCCATAGATGCTGACGGCATCCTCGTGAGGCATACCGTTATAGACGATAATTTTCTTTCCGGAATGAAACACCTGAAAGCAGTCGTCCGTTACGGGGTGGGGTATGACAATATAGATGTTGATGCATGCACGCGTCACGGTGTGAAGGTTGCGAATGTGCAGGGATATGCAAATCATGCAGTATCCGATCATGCCATGGCACTCATGTTCTCCTGCTGCCGTGCAATGTGGGATACCGATGCACAGCTCCTCAAACGGTTCGCAGCTCCGCCCGCAGAGGATGTTTTTGAACTTCATGACAAGACACTGGGAATAGTCGGGCTTGGCAGGATAGGCAGTATGTTCTGCAGGAAAGCTTCTCCTCTTTTCAGGAAAGTGATTGCCTCAGATCCCTACAAAGCCAGTGCGCATTTTATAAGTCTTTCGGTAAAAAGCGTTGGTTTTGAAGAATTGCTTGCCGAATCAGATGTGATCAGCATTCATTGCAGCCTGACAGATGAAACGAAGCACCTGATGAATAAGGAAGCTTTCGCCTTAATGAAGAAGCGACCTGTAATAATCAATACATCTCGCGGAGGTGTTATCTGTGAGGCTGACCTGGTCGGGGCACTGAATTCCGGGAAGATACACAGTGCGGCTATAGATGTCTATGAAGATGAGCCGATAACTGTCCGGCAATCGGCTCTTGTCAGTCACCCGAGAACTATCTGCACGGGACATTATGCATGGTACTCGGATTATTCGGCTGTCGAGCTGCAGAAAAGGGCGGCGAGGAATCTGCTGGCCTTCCTTACCGGCGAGCAGGTTGAAGATGCCTTAAACTAAAGTTACACAGAGTAGCACAGAGGGCACAGAGTATAATAAATCTCTGCGGCCCTCTGTGTAACTGATTTTCAGAACTTTTCTACTCTGAAATCTGTTTTCGTTGGAGCGGGCCTGTGCGTCTCCTGAAAATGAATGCATTCCGTATATCATATATTTTCCTGTTGCTTTTTTTTGCTTCTGTGCCGGTCGCAGCACAGGATCTGAAGCTGAAAGCTGTGCGCTTTAAGGGGAATGAAACACTGAGTGACGGTGAGCTTCTGGCCCAGATGAATACAAAACCAAAAAAGGGTTTTCAGAAGCTGATATTCTGGAAAAAACGTCCCGGTTTTATTGAAGCTGTCCTTGAGGACGATATTAACCGTATACGGAGCTACTACACAAGGAACGGGTTCCTGGATCCGCGGATCACCTATGCCACAACTGAATCTTCAGCAGGAGCTGTGAGCGTTCTTGTTACCATAAATGAAAACCGGTTTATAAGAGTGAACAAGCTTGTCCTTACTTCACCGCAGGATACCCTTGTGACGCATATCACCAGATCGCTGAAAAAGCAAATTGCCTTGAAGCAGGGTGAACGGTTCCGCGACAAAGACGTTTTTGATTCGGAGGCCTTGCTGAAGAAAGGTTTAAACGACAACGGCTATCCTTTTGGGAGTATCGGGCACAGGATCACAGTGGATAATGAAAATTCGCAGTGTGATGTCGAACTGATCATCATACCCGGGGAAAGGTCATTTTTCGGCGGCCTTTCTGTCAAAGGGGATTCGCTTGTGCCTGAAAAGTTTATCAGGAAATTTGTGCAATTTTCAACGGGGCAGGTGTTCTCGGCTAAAAAGATCAGCCGGACCCAGCAGGATATATTTGGATCGGGCCTTTTCCGCTATGTCGTGGTCACCCCCGAAAAGGACAGCATTCAGGGTAATTCCATCCCCGTTACCATAAGGGTGAAGGAGCTTCCCGGATGGCAGCTCGAGTCCGGAATAGGATATGGAACAGAGGACAGGCTGAGGCTAGCCGCACAGCTTACTAGGCTTTATTTCCTGGGAGGGGCCAGGAAACTTATTGTAAATGCAAAAACGTCATATTTTGTTCCATACAGCCTCGATACAAGATTTGTCCAGCCTGCCGTTCTGTTCCCAAAGCTCGATTTTGTTCTCAATCCTTTCATACTCCGTCAACGCGAGCTGAGTTACCGGATAGACCGGTTTGGCGGAGGCATAAATTTTCTTTATCGTCACAGCAAGACTTTCAGCGGTCAGCTTTCATATTCCTTTGAGCATGATAACCTTCTTCAGACGGGCGCCATGCTGCCCGATTCAATTGAGCTTCGTCACAATAAATCCATATTCGGGACCGGGGGAAGGATAGATCGTTCTGATGATCCGTTCTATCCTTCAAAAGGGTACAAGCTCGATGTAAACGTTTCTTATGCAGTGCCTGGTTTCGGCAGCAATCTTCATTATTATAAAGCTGAGGTTTCACTGGTAAATTATTTCCGGCTTGATGATGAATTGACGCTTGCGACCAAAATAAAAACCGGCGTCATACAGTCGGTGAGCAGATCAGTCATCACACCCGTCGAGGAGAAGTTTTATCTCGGCGGAGCTTCCTCACTCAGGGGATGGGGGCGCCACACGATATCGCCGGTCAGCCAGTCAGGTTTCTCCCTCGGCGGTAACACCATGCTCGAGGGCAGCGCCGAGCTGCGGTTCCCTGTATATGACATCTTTCATGGTGTGATCTTTATGGATGCCGGGAATGCATGGGCCCAGACTTTCCGGTATAACCCGGCAGACCTTCATTATGATGCCGGTATCGGGCTCAGAATCCGGACCCCTATTGGACCGATAAGGCTCGATTTTGCCTCGCCGGTGATAAATGATCCTTTCACATTCCAGTTTTTCATATCCGTTGGTAATGCATTCTGATGATTAAAAAAACCATTAAAATATTATTGTTCGCATTTTCCGGTCTGCTGGCGCTGATACTGCTGCTGATCTTTTTTGCGGGAGCCGGTTACCTGAATGGCATCATTGCAAAGCAGATCACGGAACAGGCAGGCAAAAACATAAATGGCCGGCTCAGTATAGGTTCGATATCAGGCAGCCTGTTTTCGCATTTTGTCATTCACGATATTGTTCTTGCCGGAGATCGGGATACCCTGCTGAAATGCAGGAGCATCGAGCTTGAATACAATCCCCGGCAGCTGTTTCACAAAAATCTTGATATTGCACTGCTCCGCATTGAAGATCCTGTGTTTTACCTTAAGCAGGGAAGGGATTCCACCTGGAATTTCATGAAAATAATGAATGAAGGAAAAAAGGAGGCTGATACTGCAAAAGCCGCCACAGCCTGGAAGATCGATCTGCACACCTTCACTCTCGATAATTTGTCGGCTGCGATTTCTGCAATGGATACGGCAACTATTCCTTCATCTGTCAATTGCGATATTCAGTTAAGTGGATTCTTTTCATCCGATACGATGAGTGCAGAAATTGAATCGATGAGAGTTAACACGAAAAAGCCTGATTTTGAAGTGGCAAATTTTAATGCGGGAATCAGGAAAACAGGGAATAATATTAATTGGAAGAATGTCAGGCTTGAGCTGAAAAATACAATTGCACTATCTGAAGGGAATTATAATACGGAAGATGAATCCGCCAGGGCAAAGCTCGAATTCTCCCCCTTGTCTTTCATGGATTTCTCTTCATTCATGAAAGGTGTGGACATTTATGGACAGCCACACATTTCAGCAGATGTTTCAGGCAGCCCGGATGAATACAACTTCATCCTGAACATTAAAGAAGAAGGTCAGCAAATAGATCTTTCAGGAAAGCTAAAAGATCTCAGGACTGTTCCTATATATTCCACTGTGATTGATGTTTCAGGGCTTGACGGTGCTGCCTGGACCCATAATAACGACCTGAAATCAAATATTTCAGGGAAACTGGAGATTAATGGTAAAGGCTTCAATATCAAAGAAAATAAGATTGGCCTTAAAGGACGGTTCAGTGATCTGAGATATGGAGGGTACAGCCTCACGGGGCTTTCACTTCAAGCGGAAAAGAACAGCGATGCTGTTTCAGGAAGCTTAAGCACAGGAACCTTTATCGGCGATGCTGATATCGGATTCAGCCTTTCGGATGTTTTCGGTAACCCCGCTTATGACCTGCATGCACGTTTCAAGAATGTCGATATCAGCAAAATTCCCGGGATAGACTCTTTGAGCTCCGGTCTGAACGGGGAAATGATCCTGAATGGCAGAGGTATCTCGCCGGGTACGCTGAAAGCAGAGATGTCAATGAAATTCAATGACTCTGAAATCAATGGTCAGGCAATTATGGATTTTGGAATGGAAGCTTCTTACAATAAAGGCAGGTACGATTTCCGCATTCCCGCCATCGAAACTCCTTTTTTCAGGCTTGAAGCTAAAGGTCATGGGAACATTAAGGGTCAGAATGATATTGATTTTGATTTTGAACCTGTGGACATGTACAGTCTCCTGGGATCATTTGGAATGCCCCGTGCAAGTGCGGCAGGGAGGATTTCCGGGAGTGTTTCAGGTACCATGGATTCCCTGAGGGCGAAAATGAGTATCAGTCTTGCTGACATTCTTTACGACAGTATAAGCGTTGCTAATCTCACTGCAGACGCCGATGGTTTAGTTTCGGGGAAGTCATACAGTGGAAATATTCAGCTTGTTTCAGACAACATCAGGTATGGAAGCTTCAGCGTGAGAAATGCCGGCATCAATGCTGAACTTACCCGGAGCAATGTGATGGCGGAGCTGAAGATCGATGTGAATGATTCCCTCAGCGCTGCTTTCAGGGGTGAGATCGAAGGATTTGAAGATCCGTTGATCAGGATAAAAAACCTTACACTGAAATACATTGACAGCTCATGGGAAAGCACAAACGATTCTGCTACGGTGAAGCTGGACAAGGATGCCGTTTCCATAAGCAATTTCGGCATGGCATCAGGAAACCAGGGAATGAATATAGACGGCAGGTTTGCATTCAACGGAAATGAAGACCTTTCACTTGCAATAGACAACCTTCACCTGCAATCCCTGCCACTCGATGGATTTCTTCCTTATGATATTGCCGGAACTGTTTCGGCCCGGATGTCTCTGAATGGCACATCCCGGGAGCCGTTGATAGATGCAGGTTTATCAGCTGATTCACTTTCAATGAATGAATACAGGATAGACAGCCTGCGTTTACTGGTGAATTATAAAGAGGATGTTCTTTCGGCTGACGGTTCTGCTTCATTCGGCAGCCAGGAACCTGTGAAAATCAGCGCAAGAATTCCTTTCAGGTTAAGCCTGACTGATTCAACATCGATGCTGAAGGACACTCCCGGCTTATTTGCGTCAATCAACCTTGACAGCCTGGATCTTGAAGAAATCTCTTCTTTGATCCCGGTTGAAGGTCTCTCATTTTCCGGCTCGGCAAATGCCGGAGCAGAGGTGAGCAATACGATAAACGACCTGGTTATAAAGGGATCGATAGGTATCAGCAAAGGCTCCTTCAGCAACCGTCAATTCGGAGTCGATTACCACGATATCTCCCTTTCTGCAGTCGTTGACAGCGGGAGGCTGAAGATAGGCAATCTTGCTGTTCAGTCAGGCAAAGGAAGCCTTGAAATACAGGGATCGATAAACCTTGACACCAGGGATTCTCTGAACAACAAGGATGTTACCATGAGCCTGAAAGCAAAGGATTTCCAGGCCATGAAGTCAGGCACAGCCGAGCTGAACTTCAACTCTGACATCGGCATCACAGGCTCATTTGCAAGACCCCGTATGAAGGGTAGCCTGAGAATCAACAGCTCCAGGTTGAATGTTGATTATTTCACCAGCAAGACGTCACAGGTAAAGGATGCACCGGACCTGCCCCTGCTCGAACAGGCGCTCGCAGACACAGTTCAGCTGGATATTCCCGCGGATACCGCCTCTGCTGGCATTTCAGGATCGTCGCTTTTCAGGGACCTCAGGGGAGAGCTGACTCTTGACATCCCCGGGAACACCTGGGTGACAGGAAAGGACATGAACTTCGAGCTCAACGGCACGCTGCGCGCAGTGAAGTCCGCTCCGGATATCAGCCTGTTCGGGGATTTGAATGTACGACGTGGTTATTACAAGATCTACGGAAGAAAATTCGAATTCAATAGAGGCGCAATCACCTTCACCGGAAGCACTGAATTCAACCCTGAGCTGGATGTGGAAATAATTTACCGTTTCAGGGATATTGAGAAGAACATGCGTGACCTGAAACTGCACATAACCGGCAGGCTTATGCAGCCGGAATATGCTTTTATGCTCGATAGCGAAGCGCTTGAAGAGAAAGACGCAATCTCTTACATAGCCTTTGGCAAGAGCATAAACCAGCTGGGCGAGGGAGAGAAAGAAAAAATGAGCGGTCAGGATATAGCAATGGGCGCTGCAGTTACCCAGCTTTCCTCTGTACTGAAAGGAGTGCTGCAGGAAGAAGCCGGCATCGATGTTTTTGAATTCACAGGAGGGGAGGACTGGAAGTCAGGCAGCGTGACGGTCGGGAAATACATCACCAACAGGCTGTATCTCAGCTACGACCGCAGCTTCGACTTTGACAAGCAAAGAAAAACATCCGTCTCGGAAAAAATAATGCTCGAATACCAGCTCCTGAGAAATCTCCTGCTAAAAATCACCAACCAGGATGTGAATTCGGGGTTTGACCTGATATGGAAGAAGAACTGGAAATGATTCTTCCTATGTGCCCTTTGTGTAAACCTTTGAGCCCGCACAAAGTTACACAAAGCTGTTTTCTGCTCTTTTATTATATTTGATTCCAAATCCTGTCTTCCATGCGACATAAATTAATCCTTGCACTGGTTATATTATTCATCTTTCAGTCTCTTCAAGCCCAGAAAGCAACAATAACCCTTGAGAAAAAGGATATCCTCACTTATCCTTACGATGATCCTGACCCGGTACCGGCACTTGCAGAGGGAAAAGACCAGATGTATCCGTATTATTCTTTCAACGGTTATTCTCTCAATGGCAGAATGCAGAAATGGGATGTTGTGAAGCTTGAAAATGATTATATAATCGTCTGGATATTGCCGGCTGCCGGCGGCAAGGTGTGGGGAGCGGTTGAAAAGTCGACAGGGGAGGAGTTCATTTACCGCAACGAAGTGATGAAGTTCCGGAATATTTCCATGAGGGGCCCATGGACGTCCGGCGGAATAGAATTCAACTTCGGAATCATAGGCCACAGCCCTTCAACATGCGTGCCTGTCGATTACAGGATGGCTGAAAATGAAGACGGAAGCGTCAGCTGCATTGTCGGGAACACAGACCTTCCTTCGGGGACAAAATGGAATGTTGAAATAAAGCTTCAGAAAGATAAGGCTTATTTCGAGACGAATGCGACATGGATCAACCCGACTGCACTGCCTCAGACATATTATGTATGGATGACCGCCGCTGCTGTCGTAAGCGATGATCTCGAATTTTTCTACCCGGGCAATGCACAGATAGGTCATGGCGGTGAATACGGATTATGGCCTGTGAATAAGGAGGGAAGAAATGTATCCTGGTATAAGGACAATAATTTCGGCTCGAGCAAGTCATATCATGTCGTGGGTGAATACAATGATTTTATGGGAGGGTACTACCACAAAAAAGATTTTGGTTTTGGTCACTGGGCACTGTACGACGAGATGCCGGGGCATAAGCTTTGGCTGTGGTCACTCGCACGCGATGGCGGAATTTGGGAAGATCTCCTGACAGATACCGATGGACAGTATATGGAATTCCAGGCAGGGCGAATGTTCAACCAGTATGGCGGCACCTCTGCATTCAGGACCCCGATAACACAAACCCCCTTTCCACCGGACCTCACCGATAGCTGGCATGAGATATGGTTCCCCGTTAAAGGGACAGGAGGAATTTCGGATGTTTCACCTTCCGGCGCCATGCATGTGCAGGACGAAAATGGGAAGCTTAAAATTGCAATTAATGCTTTTGCCACGGTCAGCGGCAGGATACAGGTCAGGACCGGCGAAATTTATGTCTTTGATGAGCAAAGGAATTTTAAGCCCATGCAGGTTTATGATACGGTTATCGATCTCAGGGGGCGCAGGGAATATGAAGTTACAGTGGGCGGCATGGATCTTCAATATAGCCCTTCATCAAAAAAATACATCGACAGGCCTTTTGAATCATCGGTTGATACGAAGCCGGAAACTGCTTCAACCTGGTACCAGCAGGGCATGCAGCTGAAGGATATGAGGAAGTATGCAGAAGCAAAGGCCATGTTTAAGAAGTGCCTTGAAACGGATCATCTGTACGTTGATGCTTATGCTGCACTGGCGGAGCTTTGCTACAGGTCGATGGATTATGATTCGGTGTTCGCTTGCACAGAAGCTGCAATACAGCTAGACACATACCATCCTGCCGCCAATTACTTAGCAGGGATCACATACCTGGCATACGGCGATTTCACCAATGCTCTTGAGTCTCTCGGGTGGGCCGCAAGATCACCTGAATTCAGGTCGGCCGCATACGAAAAGATGGCTGTTGCGGAATTCAGGCTGAATGATCTCAATCTATCAGAACATTATGCCAATGCATCACTCGACTATAACAGGAAAAACCTGAATTCGTTACAGCTCCTCGCGATAATAAAGAGCCGTACCGGAAGGACAAAGGAAGCAGAAGAATGTCTGAGGAGCGTAGAAAATCTCGACAGGACAGGTCATTTCTCATGTTATGAATGCCATAAGCTGAATCCCTCAGAAGCAAACATTAAAAGATTCACATCGTCAATAGACGGTGAAATGCCATATCAATCCTACCTGGATTTGAGTATGTATTACAATTCACTCGATCTGAAAGAAGATGCACTCGATGTTATTCAAATGGCGCCGGAGAACCCGCTGGTCAGCATATGGAGAGCGTATCTGAAGGAAGATCGGGAGATGCTTGAACAGGCAGCAGGGATGGCGCCGGCATTTGTTTTTCCACATCGCACTGAAACCGTTCAGGCTCTTGAATGGGCTGCTGAGAATAATAATTCCTGGAAATTCCGGTACTACCTGGCCCTGAACTATGCGGCAATAAGCAGGATGGCCGACTGCAGGAGGCTTTTCACTGAATGCGGGCAGGAACCTGATTATGCTCCTTTTTATCTGGCGCGGGCAGCAATCGTGAATGACGAAAAGCAGGTGCTTCCTGACCTTATGAAGGCACGTCAGCTTGCTCCCTCCGACTGGCGGACAGCAGTCAGGCTTACCGGTTATTACAGATCGCATGGCGATCATGCGGCTGAGCTGAAGATTGCATCTGATGCATATTCAAAAAGCAGCAACAACAGCACTCTGGGAATAGAGTATGCAGTTTCCCTGATTAACAACAGTCAATTTGCAAAAAGCCTTAAGATGCTGGAGGGTATGAAGATCCTTCCGAATGAGGGCTCATCTGAAGGAAAAAGGGTTTTCACGCAGGCAGCACTGATGCTCTCAATGGATCTTATCAACGCAGGAAGATATGCAGATGCCCTGAAAATGATAGACAAGTCCGCAGAATGGCCTGAAAACCTGGGTGTAGGCAAACCCTTTGAACCTGATACCAGGATACAGGATTATCTCAGGTCTTACTGCCTGAAAAAGCTGAACAGGAAAGACCAGTCTGATCCGGCATACATTGAAAAAATCAGGACAGAATTAGAAAAAAGCAATTCGGAAATGGTCAAAAGGGCTTTAAAGATGGTTCGCTAAGCACTAAGCGGCAGGCCTCCTCACCGGGCTGATATCCATTTCAATTATCCTGGTCTGGCGAAGCACTTTCATTTTAACAGTTCTATTGATCAGTTCATCGCCAATGAGGCTTTTTGTCAGATCTCCCGAGCCCGTCAGATCCTTTCCGTTGAATTCAATAAGAATGTCTCCTTCCCTGAGATCAGCATTTGCTGCCGGTGACTGATTTTCAAGACCTGTTATCCTTACTCCCTTTTCTGATTTCAGATGATAAAAACTGCGGATCCTCGGGTTAATCTCAATCTCATTGACCATGACCCCAAGATAAGCTTTTGTCACTCTTCCCTCGCGTATGAGATATTTAGCAACATCCCTGGCTGTATCTATTCCAATAGAGAAGCTTATTCCCTGGGCAAACGGGATTATGGCAGTGTTGATCCCGATCACTTCCCCTGAAGTGTCAATCAGCGGACCTCCCGAATTGCCGGGGTTCAATGCAGTATCAGACTGGAGAATATTATCCATAAGATGACCGTCGGGCGTATGCATGGATCTCCCTGTTCCGCTCAGAACACCCACAGAAACAGAATGCTGGTAACCCAGGGGATTACCTATAGCTATCACGAGCTGTCCTATTTTTAATCCTGTGGAAGTGCCAAGCTTTGCTGCGGTATACCCCGATCCGAATACTTTTATTATCGCAAGATCGGTATCCCTGTCCACTCCTGTTATCTCTGCTTCAAATTCACTGCCATCGAGCAATGTAACCCGCAGCTTTGAAGCTTTTTCAATCACATGCGAATTGGTAAGGATAAGGCCATCGCTTGAGAATACGAATCCCGATCCGGAACCTGATATCTTTTCCTTCCCTGAAATCTCATTGTACTTATCAACCTTGACAACAGCATTTTTTACCTTGTCAACGGCGCTAACTATAATATTCGAAAATATATCCATAACAATAAATTCTTTAAGTTTACTATCCTCTCTTGCCCAATGCCCCATGCTCCATGCTCCATGCTCCATGCTCCATGCTCCATGCTCCATGCTCCATGCTCTAACTACAATCCTGGTACCAGAATTTTTTTCTGACATATTGTCCTGAGTGTCTCTTCCTGTGAACTTTGAGCATCACTTTCTGTTGTACTGAATGCAATAATCCATAATCAGATGTTAAGGTCACCGCGTCTCTCGCGTGTAAATAATGTCCTGGTTTTTACCATATTGACCGGAGTAATACTTTATTTCGGCAGGGAGTTTTTCATACTTCTTGTATTTGCAGGTTTTTTTGCAATGCTAATGACGCCCTTATCAAACTGGCTTGAGCGCAGGAGATTCAAGCGCGTGCTCTCAACAATCATTTCAATAGCAGTTCTTATTGTAATTATTTCTGCAATTGTCTTTCTGCTTTCTGCCCAGATTGTCAACATGGTTCAGGAAATACCCAAGATCAGGTCAGAAGTTTCACAGGCGGTTAACGCTGTAAGCAACTGGCTTTATAATCAATTCGGAGTGGATATGAAGGACCCTGCAAGTAACCTTAAAGAGCATGCATCGGAAGCGATAGGTACCGCGGGCAATTTCCTGGCCGGCGTGGTCAAAGGTGCGTTCAGGTTTGTAGGCAGCTTTCTGCTGGTCGTGGTCTTCACCTTCCTCTTTCTTTATAACAGGGAAAAATACAAGAGGTTTGTCGTGATGATCAATCAGCCCGACAAACAGGATCATGCAGCCGAGGTTATCACAACGATCAGCAAGATAGCCCATCATTACCTCATCGGAAGGATGATGGCCATTTTCATTATTGCGGTACTCCTGATAACAGGGTTCATTCTGATCGGACTGAAAAACGGAGTACTGCTGGGAGCCATTGCCGGTCTTGTTGCAATTATTCCGTATGTGGGTCCATTGCTCGGAGGCATGATTCCATTCATAATGGCTATAATTGACGGGTCTTCAAACCAGGGACTCTGGGTCGTTATCATTGTCCTCATTGTAAACATGCTGGATCATTATTTTATCGAACCCTACATAGTTGGCGGAAGCATAAATATCAGTCCTTTCTTTACGATACTGGTTCTGGTAGTGGGAGGGGCATTCTGGGGAATTGCAGGTATAATACTTTTCCTGCCCCTGCTGGGGATCCTTAAGATAATCCTTGAAAACGTCGATGGACTTCAGCCTTACGCTTATCTTATAGGCGACGGAGAGGATTCTTCTGCTCCCGGCAAACTATGGGGGCAGGTAAAAGGTGTATTTAAGAGGAATAAAAAAAACCGCTGATCAGCTTACACGCCGCTTCCCGCACTCATGCCTCACGCCTCACTCCTGAATTTCTTCCCGTCCTCCCTGCATATAGCCTTGATAAGCCTTTTTCCCGACATCACGGCTGTTGGCAGTCCGCCACCGGGTTCGACCCATTGACCGCACATGTAAAAATTTTCCAGCCCGGCAATCTTCTGTGACATCGGTTTAAGAATCACTCCTGAGTTGGATGGCGTGATCAGCCAGCCTTCGAACGAGCCTTTCCAGTTACCGGTATAACGCTCGAATGTAAGTGGCGTGGCAACATCAGTAACTTCTATGTCGGCCGATATTCCCGGGAATTGCTGACCCAGCAGGCTGATAACAATTCCTGCTATCTCATCTTTCTTCTCCAGGTATTTATTCCTGTCTCCCTCAAGGGCTTTCCAGTAATCGTAGTCTGACTCGAGCATCACCACAACGGCTGTTTTTCCGGAAGGAGCAAGAGTTGAATCGTGGTTGTAAATGTGTACCGGCAACCAGCTTCTGAATTTTCCCGCAATAGCTACAGGTTCACTGAGCCTGAAAGTAAACCCTGATACTGACCTGGGCATATCGTCAAACCTGCGGTTTACGCCCAGTGAAATATAGATAAGCGGGGGAAATGTGACCCAATCGGTATAAGGCATCCTGGTTCTGTCGTCACCGAATTTGTCATCGAGCATTCCGAAAAGGGTGGAATGGCCGTCAGCTGCTGAAATGATCCTGTCCGCATGCATTTCGGTGCCGTCCTCGAGCCTTATGCCTGTTGCCCTGTTGCCGTCTGTCAGGATTTTAGTTACCCTGCTGTTGTAAAAGATTTCTCCGCCGAGGTCCTTGAATCTCGATTCCATTGCTTCCGACATTGGTTTTGAACCTCCTAACGGATAACCTGCATTCCTGTTATGAAGGTATGCAAAGGTGAAGAGCATGAAGAACATTGAAAATTCAGGTATCCACATTTGCAGGAAAGCTTCACGCAGGACCGGATCCTCAAATCTGCCAGAGAACTGGGCAGCAGTAGTATGCATCCATTTTTGAAGGGTTTTTCCCCTGGTGATGAAAAATGATGCCATTGCGGTTCGTTTTCTCAGTTTTGTAAAGAAGGAATCGTGTTTTGACGGTGAATCAAATATCAGGCACATTCTTATGCCATCCGTAAATTCTTTTATGGCCCGCCTGTCCTGGGGTGAAAATTCAATCAGATGTTTTTCGAGCTGGTCGACATCCGTGTGGAAGATAAGCGTTCGCCCGGTTGCATGATCTTCAACCCTGAAATATTCATCCATATTTATAAACTGCCTTCCCTGTATGATACCGGTTTCTTCCCATAAATCGTGCATGCCGCTTCGGGGTGAGGAGCCTACAAGCCAGTGAATGCACCCGTCGAAAGTAAAGCCTTTCCTGTTCCATGAAGTGCACAAGCCTCCAGGCTGGTTGTGCATTTCAAAGATCCTTGCAGAATAGCCGTTAAGCCGTGCATATATGCCGGCTGCAAGGCCCGCAAAGCCGGCTCCAATAACAATTACGGATTTTTCATCAGTTTCCATAATACTATTGTGAATCATTCAACAAACAAAAATAGTCCACAATAGTTAGATGGCATGCAGAAAGTGAAATTATCTTTTTTGCACTCATTATATATATCATTTTAATAATTCCGTTCTGGTATAATCCCTGGTTTTTAAATCGCTTAATTTTGTATTGAGGAAGTTGAAGATGACAATACGGGAACTACATAATGAACTCAGTGAAGCGTATTCGGTGAATAACCTTAATACCATATCACTGACACTTATTAACTTATTCAAAAACAAGCAATTCGCCATACTTCAGAAAATCTCTGATATAATAAGCGAGTTCACTGAGGTAAGGATAGGTAACGACGGAAAGGGGTTCTCCAGGCTGATGATGCTTTATCATCCCGACAGGGCGGTATATCATATGACTGAGATCAACAGGCTCGCGGCTGAAAATAATCTTGAAGGCCTGAAGAAATATTCCCACATATTGAAGCTGGAAAGGATAGGTGAGATGACCACCACATCCCAGACTTTTGAAACAGAGGATATCGATTACTCTCCTGTTTATGACTGGGATATGTCGGATCTTGAGGAAGAGGGGTTCAGAATTTTCGATGTGAACGAACGCGAGGACAAGCTGGCTGATTTTAAAAAGAACGGTTGTTCATTCTATGATGCTTTGAAAATCAGGGAATTCGGAGATCCGGACGCTAATTACCCCTTGTATTATCTTGAGGAAATGGAAGATTTTGAAATGTCTTCCTACGGAATAAGCGATCTCGATGGCATACAGCTTTGCGTCCGCGCCAGGACGATGAATCTCTCGAACAATAAGATCTCTGACCTGATGCCTATTATGGAGCTTGAGGACCTTGAAGAGCTTGATCTTTCAGACAATGAACTGGGCTTCATCGATGAAATCGGCTCTCTCAAAAGGCTGAGGAGCATCTCTCTTTCAAATAATCGAATAAGGGACATCTCTCCATTGTTTGAGCTGAATAATCTTGAGTATGCCAATCTCTCCGGCAATAAGATCGATCCCGCGCAGTTATCCCGTTTAACTGTATTGGGGGTTACGGTGGATTATTGAACCCAAAATCACGTATGTGGCAGATCATCTTCCTGTTATTCTCCCCTCCTTTTGAAGGAGGGGTGGACTGGCTGGTATTTTATTAACATCAGAAAGTCAGTTCCAGGCCGGGGTGGTTGATTCGGAGGGAGCCTCCTGAGTTTGGAAAAGAGAAAAGCGAGGAGGTTTCCAACTTTTCAATCCGGCAGGCTGAAGCTGAAAGTGCTTCCTTTTCCGGGTTCGCTGGTAAACCAAATCTTTCCTCCATGGATCTCGACAAATTCCCGGCACAGGATCAGTCCCAGGCCAGAACCTTTTTCACCGGCCGTTCCGCTTGATGGTTTAATATGTGATATATCGAATATCCCCTTTTGTATTTCCGGATTTATACCCATTCCGTTATCTGTGACCGATATCACCGATTCATTTTTGTTCTTTTCCGCACTGACTTTTATTGTGCCGCCATTGGGAGTGAATTTGATCGCATTTGATATTAAATTCCTGAGAACGGCTTTCAGCATATCCTTGTCTGCAAATACCCTGAGGTCATCCGCGGCTTCATATTTTATTGAAATATTCTTCTGGTCCGCATTGCTTTTCAGTGTTGTCAAGGAATTATTGAACTTGTCCCTGAAAACTATAATCTCAGGATTAAAAGGGATTTTCCCCGTATGTGCACGTGTCCACATCAACAGGTCCTGTAACAGGTTGAATGTATTCCTGGCGGAGTCATCTATGATCCTGACATGATTATCTATCTGGTCAATTGAATATTTCCTCAGTCCTGTTTTCAGGAGTTCAAGGAAGCCGAGTATGGAGGTAAATGGACTTTTGAGATCATGAGACAGTATCGCAATAAACCTGTCCTTGTCCGTATTCAGTTTTTCCAGCTGCTTGTTCAGGAGCCCTATCTGTCTTGTCTTGATGCTTGCCCTTATCTGCATCACCGTCAATGTGAACAGCAGGATGCTTATCAGCAGCCCTGTTAAAAGGAGCACGAACTGGCTCTTGTGAAATATTGAAAGCTCATTTTTTCTTGCCGTAAAAACAAGTGTCCATATCCTGCCGCGGAAATTGACCTGCAGCTTCTGATAAATGTTTGGTTTCTGAATGTCAGCCGGATCTGCTTCACGGCTGTCATAAAGCAGCGATTCAGCTGAAATTATTGTATCATCGTATATCTCCAGCCTGAGAGGCTGCTGTGTAAAATGCGCCATCGTGCTCCTTATCCCGGTCATCAGGTCTTTCATCCTGTATGGACTGTACACCCATCCCCTGATTGCCGCACGGCGTTCCTCAACGGTATTGATTGGCATTCCCTTTTTGTAATCGGCGCTGTACATCAATACTCCCGGCTGAACATCATCGTCTATCTCCTGTACGAGTGTTACCCTGGCTGTAAGCATGGCCATATTTGAATCCCTCGATATTTCCATGGCCCTTCTCCTGACAGGGTCGCTGAACATGTCGTACCCTATTGCCTTATGATTTCGCGGGTTATGTGGTTCGAGATATATAATGGAGCTGTAGATATCTCTTTTATCTTCGGGGTACACCTTGTAATCAGGTTTGTAATCACTATACACTTTTCTGAAGTGCTCTTCATGCCTCGCAAGATCAGCCGGCTTTATCAGAAGGCTGTAGCCAATCCCCTGGATACCCGGAAGATATTTTTCAACATTGGATATTCGGTAAAAGCCGGCCCATTCATTGTTTGTCACAGTGTCTGAAACAGCAAAGATCGCTTTCCCTCCCCTGAGCATCAGCGCCTGCTCTTCAAGCCGGGTCTCAATCCTGATGCGCAGCTGATTGCAGGAATATTCAAAATCCTGCCGTGCAGCATTCATTACATTGGTCCTGTTATAAATGACTGAAACAACTGTAATTGCCAACCCTGCAAACAGCACACCCAGGGTAATGAGAGTTTCCCTCAGAGTGAAGCCGGTTATGACCAGTGGTGATTTCGGGCTGTTCATCAGGTTTCGCAATGGTTAAGAGAGCAGGTTAATCCTGTTCATTTATTCGTAAGGTAAACTGATATAAAAAGAAATGGTTCAGTTCTCACCGACACATGCCTTATTATTACGAAGATACGGAACTTTTACGAGGAAGATGATTTTTATTCTTCAGAACGCGGCAATTCTGATTTCCCTGATGCTTCTTACCGCCTTTTCATTCCCCCTTATAAGGCTGGCTACAACTGTATATATCCCGGGTTCTTCAGGGATGCGGACGAATATTGTTGTTTCATTCTGACCGAACGCTTCTATCGAAAAATCATTTTCTGCGCCTGAGATAAGTTTATCATGAATGAATAATTCGAGTGTGATCTTGCCGGCCCATGCCTTTTCAAGGTCGTTTACAGCGAGAATCCTGAAAGGATGGTACTCACCTGTTTTGATCTGTTTTCCCCATTCATCGAGCATAAGCCCGGTGGGAGAGAAGGCATCCGGGATATATTTCATGAATTCATCCTCGTATTGCAATCTTGCGACATCAGTGAAATGATCGCTTGTCTGCCCGTCTGAACGTGAATATCCCAATGCTGTGAAATGCATCACACCCGCGCATTTCCTGTGGCACCTCCAGAATTCTGTTTCTGCGGCAAGATACATTGCGTACAGATGCCTTCGCTGTTGTACTGTCGATCTTTTGCCCAGCAGGTTCCTGTAAAGATCTTTTGTGAGCGTAGTCGGGCTGCCGTCCCGGTTAAGCCATAGCCAGCCGTATTCATTTACGATCTTCATGTACTTTGACGGAGCTTCCATGCTCCCTGCCCTCCGCCTCCTGCCCTTCGGCAATGGTTCCCGTGGCCTTTCAGGATCAGGATTTGCTGTCGCAAGGTACTCCAGCCTGTATTTCGGATCCTGGAAATGATAGGGATGAAGCTCCATTACGTCACCTGGTTCCCTCACTGCAGAATAGCTGTTATCCCATGGCCTGTCTGATGGATGTGAAGCTCTGACGTCTTTGATCGCCGCTGCAACTTCCTCGCTTTTTCCGTCATGGCTCACGGTTTCATTGCTGGCATCCCATATTATGATTGAAGGGTGATTCCATTGCTCTTCGACCCATTCGCTGAACTCTGTCGCAAGCTCACCTGCATTAAGGTTTTGAGGCCATTTGTTCCAGCCTTTCCCTCCATACCAGATGGGGAATTCATTCTGGATCATAATCCCCTCCTCGTCCGCGATCCTGTACCATTCCTCAGGGGCCAGCCCGATGCAGTATCTCACGCTGTTCCAGTTAAATTGCCTGAAGCTTTTGTGAAGGTTTCTTACCCAGTCGGCATTCCACGGAAGATCCTTGCAGTTCTCATCTTCAAAGAACCGGTAAAGAGTGATGTTGGTCCCCCTTAAGAAATATGGTTTCCCATTCAGCACCGGCCTGCCCGATATGGTATCGTATGAAAATTCACGCATGCCGAAACGTGTGGTATATTCATCACCTGCTGTTGTGACGGTGAGGTCATAGAGAAACGGATCTTCGGGTGACCACAGCCTGCAATCGTCAATATTCAGCTGAACTGTTACAATGCTGACATCGGAAATGAGATCGACTTCACGTTCATATTCCGCGGCAACCTTTTGTGTTGCAGACTCCTTCACAACAAATGAGATTTTGGATCCGGGCATTACAGTGCTGCAGTTCAGTTTCATCCTGACACGGACCTGGTTTTTCTGTATATCCGGAGTGGTCAGCACCGCAGAGATCCGCGGCGCTCCGCAGAGAACAAGCTCTACATGGTCGAAAATTCCCGGGATATATCTTTCTTTCTCAAAATCAAACCCGTCCGGGAATCTGTATTCCAAAGCATCGCGTGAGGCCCCGATTCTTATTATTATTTCATTTTCACCTTTCCTGATGAATTCCCTTGCATCAAAATATCCCGGGGTGAAACTTGGGAGATGCACTCCTGCATCGTGCCCGTTGATAAGTACCCGGGCTCCGAACATTGCCCCGGATATTTTAAGAAATGCATTTTCGGGAATAGAGCCCTCTATTGTAAACTTCCTGTAATACCAGAACGCTTCCCTTAGCGTATCCTTCTGAACAATGTCATTGCGGTTTTTTACTTTCGGACCGGCATTGACGAATGCTGGTACTGCAAGAGATACCAGGCCGGGTACATTAACTGTATGGTCGAACGAAGGCGGGATTTCCGCCATGCTTCCTTCCTCAATTTTCCATATTCCGTCAAGCGAAATGACAGTTCTCTTCTCCTGCCGGCATGAAGCCAGGACCAATGTCACAAGGCATATAAGAAGGATCGTTCTTTTCATGACGGGCAGGTTAGCAGGATAAATGTAATAAAAAAACGGGAGAAACCCGTTCTCCCGTTTAAAGACACTGACTTTCAAACTGTCTTTTGGGCTTATGCATTTTTTACGCTCACCCCTGTTTCTCTCTGTCTTTTACCTTCTTGACCTGCCGTTATCCGATGAACCCGATGAATGTGAGCTTGCTGTTCTTGAACTTCCGCTGCTGCTGCTCCGGCTGCCTGATGAGCGGACACTTGCAGAAGACTGGCGTGGTGAAGATGATCTCGAAACTGAGCCTGAGCTCTGGCTGCGTGAAGGAGCAGAAGAAGATGATCTTGCCTGGTAACTTCTCGATGGGGACGAAGCAGATCTTGATTCATAGCTTCTTGAAGGAGCTGATGATGATCTTGCTGCACTTCCGGATTCGCTTGAAGGAGCTGACCTCTGTACAGAAGCTGTCGATCTTGATGCCTGGCTCCTGCTGTATGAAGGTGAGGAATAGCTCCTGCTTTCACTTCCGTAAGATCGCGATGTGGTCATATTCTCTCTTGACGACCTCGGCGAAGTGCTTACTTCCTTTGAGGGCCTGGATGAGCTTGTTTCCCTTGAAGGTCTTGCATTGCCTGAGTTCCCGGAGCTTCTTGAAGATCTTACTGTACTGCTGCTTTCCCTCGAAGGCCTGGATGAGCTTACGCCTTCCCTGGAGGACCTTGAAGTACTGCTGTTTGCCCTTGAAGATCTTGTAGTGTTTCCGGCTTCCCTTGAAGATCTGGAGGTGCTCACTGCCTCCCTCGATCTGCCGTTGCTGCTTCTGCTTACATTGCTTCCTGCATCTATCCTCCTGGAGGTTCCGTTATTTACAGAACCTTCTCTTCTCGATATGTTTGAACTCCTTTCAGAATGCACCCTGGAGTAAAGGGCTTCTCCATCCCTTCTTGAATCAGGTCTTGAGTAAGTATGCCTGTAATTACCCTTGTTGATATTGACCACAACAGTGGGTGAGTAAACTCTTAATCTGTTGTAATAGTAATCATTGTAGTGCCCTAACCTGATATGGTCATAATGATGGAAGTGACTGTAATATAACGGGAAGTAGTTGTAATGGTATCCGTAATAGAAGTGGTAGAAGCATGGTGACCATGGATGCCAGTATGAAGGGTAGTATCCCCAGTACCAGGATGAATGCCATCCTATGTAGTATGGATCGTAAATGTAGCTTATCAATGGCCATGCTGAAATTGTTATGTATGTATTGCCTCCATTGCGCCTGTTATTTACATTTCCGCCGTATCCGGGGTTCGGAGTTTCCTCCGATACAGGCTCTATCACGTAATTTCTTCCGTAAAGAGCTTCATCACCGACAAGCTGTATCTGAACTGAACCATCCCTGAAACGCTCGACAGTGAAAACACCTACATCCTGCTTTTCATTTGGTCCGAGCGGAACCTGCATTACTATCGTATGTACGTTACCGTTAACATGGTCTGTAACGGTTATGTAGTCCACGTAATTATCACCGTTCAGGTCGAGGTTATTTATTCTTGAATCCTCTTCATTCAGCCTTTTTTCGAACTCTTCAAGAGTCTGGCATTCCTGGAAGAGGTTCATTACAGCGTATAAGTTGAGGTTGTCACCGGGCAGGCCGAGGTAATCATCCGCACGGTCCTGAGCCTTCAAAACAGACCCTGCCATAATCAGGAGTGCGAGAATCGGGGTGAGTAATAACTTTTTCATGACTTTGAGTTTTTGTGAAGAATTCAGCTCTTCGGGTATACAAATGCATAATCCATGCCAAAAAATTATAACAAAGGTTAAATGGCAAAGGCAAAACTCTTTTTATGCCGGCTCTGTGATCCTCTGTGCTTCTCTGTGGAGCTCTGTGTAAGTTAAGTTTTATATTTACACAAAATTAATTTTTAAAGATGTACAAATTCCTGTTCCGGTTTTTCGTTATAACCCTCACAATTCTCACCGCTAACCTGCTCACCAATGCAATAAGCAATTACCTGACCACATACCGCCATCATATGAAGCCTGTGGCATTCACATTTATAGGAATGGGAGTGATTGTATTGATATTTTACCCTTTGTTCATCAAAATGGAAGAATGGGTGAAAAAGATCTCCACCAGGTTCATAAGGACCGGCAAAAGCGTCGGGGGCAAGTATCTGGGGCTCGTTTCGGCTTTTTTAATAGCAATAGCGCTTTTGTTCTATTTTTATGCTAGAATGTGGTACAATATTGACTTTATAAAAGTTCTTTTTTCAGGGAATATCGGACAGTATATTTAAGATAAAGACAAAAGGAAAAGATAAAAGGAGATTCTCCCCCCGGAATCATCATTTTTATCTTGGACTTTTATCTTTTGTCTTTTATATTAAGGTCTGATAATGGTCCCGTCACCCTTCCTCAGCGTCCAGTTCGATTTTGTGCCGATAGGATATTTTGCCGCCTCTTTCTCGTTGATATCAACTCCAAGTCCTGGAGCTTCATTGATATACATATAGCCATTTTTGTAAGTCTGGCAACCCGGGAAAACTGCCTGTGCCTTTTCACTCCAGAAATGCGATTCCTGTATGCCGAAATTCCACACAGCCAGGTCTATGTGTGCATTGGCGGCATGCCCTACAGGGGAAACATCGCCAGGTCCGTGCCATGCTGTTCTGACATTAAACCACTCGCCCAGCCTTGCTATCTTCATTGCAGGGGTGATTCCTCCGATCTGGGAAATATGAACCCTGATAAAGTCAAAGAGCCTTTCGGCCATATAATCCCTGAATTCATTAATGTTATTGAAAAGCTCACCCATAGCTACAGGCACCATTGTTGCCTGCCTGAGCTGTCTGAACCACAGCATGTTCTCCGGTGAGAAAGGATCTTCTATGAAAAATGGCCTGAACTCTTCCAGTGATTTTATCATATTGATTGCATCAATAGGCTCAATCCTTTCATGTATATCG
>DATGWQ010000278.1:0-1641 GCA_035299385.1 Bacteroidales bacterium
ACCACCTCATATTGAACTTGATACCTGGATGGATTATTGGAGTTGGATGTCGCGTAGTGGCATTATACTCCCCATCCTGGTGAGAGTCCATTAATCCTGGCATCCTGCGGGTTACACTCACAAGTAGCCAATACATCTACAACATCTAAGGGCTATAGCTATCTCTATGTGACTGGGTTCATGCAATGCATTGGAACCCCTGGAATGATATGATATCTGGGTCTTAGCCGACATGGCGTTGACCCACACATTGGAGCAGTATATTGGCCGGTGCTCACCAAGAGCATCATAGAAAGAGGTACTCGGCTGAGGCCTCGTTATCAGATGGGTTATCAGTTGTCTAGCTGCTATTGGGTACACGCTCAGGGTCCATGGATGTATTGCCGAAGAATCTCAGATTCAGATGGCATCCATGTCCAAACACATTTCTGAACTGCCACCAAACATCGGAGAATGGTGGCCTACACACCCCAGTATCCATCGATATAGCAGCATAGGCCTAGGTGTCACATAGACGCCATATCTCTGTGCCCCATGGAATGTAGGCAACACAGGATTGGCGGGAGACTCATGAGTGTATCGCATAAGGGCAGAGTAGGCCAAGATGTGTTGCTAACCGGGGGTTATCAGTTATCCGAATGTGTAGCGCTAGCGGAACATGAAATCCATCAGAGACACAGCGCCTGTGCCATTATCGTATCCATTTCCAGATGGCATCTTTCATAAAACAAGATCCTGGAATGAGTTGATATCCAGCCGTGTGAGAGATCCCATTTCTTGGTGGACCTGACATCTTGGCAGGACAATTCCCTCCGCTGCGTCCTCCTTTCTGTCGGCCTACGCTGGCTATGTGTAAATGGCCTCATACCTGTGATAGGTACTTGCCATCCAGACATTGCACGAGGATGGCTATAGATACTAGGCTGCATAGACATAGGCAGATGGCAGGTCTCATAAAATGATGCCATCCGAATCTTGTCTGAAATTGGTTACCCGCCCATCACACTGGTGAGGAGGCAGGGGTAGCATGTGAGATTGGGCAGAATAGTCCTTCTGATTCTTAGGGGGTTTATCTGTCCTTGTGCCCTACGCCTTGCTCCGGGGCACCAACTCCTTTAGTCCCGCATAACCTGTCGTGTTGCTTCGCAATGATTCCCATCATGAATCTGGGTTCAGAGTCAGATAGCATGTCATAAATCCACCTGACATCCGATTCGCGTGTGAACCCACACAGAATATCGGATATCGGAAATACATCTCAGGAACCCCCGTGAGTTTACCCTCACATACGATACATCTAGGGCTGGGTAGCATAGGCCAATGGAGTCTACAGCACAGGCTGAGTACTCCTAGATTCAGAAGGATTATCAGTTGACCAGGCCCAGCATCAGAGTCCTGGGCGATATGAGATCTGGATGGCAACAAGAAACACAGATTCAGCCAGATATGAAAATTCCCTCCGCTACGGCAAGGCCTTCGCTGTCTATGTGTTCTCAGTGGGAGTACACATCGGGGTGAAGCTGGATGGATGCCAAGATTCATGGCCTCTCACAAGATGAGATTCATCAGCGCTTGGACGCTTACATCTCCCGGAAGAACATCTTATCGGCCGATGGCACAGAGGCCAAGTCTAAGAGGGAG
>DATGWQ010000279.1:0-2291 GCA_035299385.1 Bacteroidales bacterium
CAAGCCGCCGGTGGCAACAAAGGAGGAGATACTTCTTACAGAGATCAGGGACCTGCTGAAACAGAAGTAGTATAGTAAAATTTAAATCCATTAACCACAAAGGACACTAAGGTTAACACGAAGGACACTAAGGTTTAATCCGGGATGTTCATAAGTTCTGAAAACTATTGATACTCAAATAGTTAAATCTCATTATATTTAAGAAAAAACCCCGATAAAGCCCGGAAAAGCCGAAAATCGGGGTAATTCTTAAAAATTCTATGAGAAAAATACGAAGAATTTACGAGACTACCCAAGAAATTGACTTCGTCTCTCCGCAAAAAGAGTTTTCTCTCTACTGGAACTCGTTCAGACACTCAGAATTAGGTCATATTTATCAGGCAATTCCATGGTATGAACTTGCCAAAAGACTGAAGATCAAAGACTACAAGAAGGGTCCTGAAAGGATATTCAGTCCTCAGGGAATGCTTGCCTTGATGTTCCTTAAAAGTTATTTAGGATGCTCGGATCGTAAACTGATCAACCATCTTAATGGGAACATTGATTTTCAGATGTTTTGTGGTATTTTTCTGGGACCAGAGCGGATAAGCAATTATAAGATGGTCAGTGAAATACGGTGTCAATTAGCAAGGCATCTTGATATTAAATCATTACAGGAAGTGCTGGCAGTAAGCTGGAAGCCATATTTGTCGGATACCAATATCATGCTTGAGGATGCGACCTGTTATGAAACATCCATGCGTTATCCCACTGATGTAAAACTTTTATGGGAATGTACCGAATGGTCTCATTCGCAGTTGAAGCTCATATGCAGATTTTTAAAGATAAGAATGCCTCGCAATAAATACGAAGATCAGTGGAATAAGTACAACAACTACAGCCATAAGCGAAGGAAAACACATAAAGAGACTGCTAAGAGAACAAGGAGTCTTTTACACCTGCTTGATAAAATATTAGGTCAGCTATCAAATGTAGAAGAACAGCATGAGGCCGGATTAAACATGCCTGAAAAATATTATTCCAGGTTGAAAGTAGTCCGCAAAATTCTTAAGCAGCAGAAGGAGATCTTTAAGTCCGGCATGAGCGTACCAGAACGCATTGTGAGCATATCAAAATCTTATATCAGGCCCATTGTCAGGGGCAAGGAAGTGAAGGCTGTTGAGTTCGGAGCCAAAGTAAATATGATACAATTTGATGGGATCAACTTTATCGAGCATCTAAGCTTTAATGCTTTCAATGAAGGAACAAGGCTAATAAAATCTATTCGGTATGGGAGGAGTCTCTTTGGCCAGATCACCCACATCTCGGCAGATGATATTTACGCGACCAACAAAAATCGCAAATACAGCACAAATGCTAAGATCGTGACGAACTTCAAGCGCAAAGGAAGGGCCGGGAAGTACGAGGATCAGCGGCAGGTTATCAGCAGGGAATTAAGAAAGGAGAGAACGATCCGGATGGAGGGCAGCTTTGGAACAGAGAAGGAGCATTACGGTCTTCAAAAAATCAAAGCCAGAACGGAGAAGAACGAAATACTCTGGATCTTCTTTGGGGTACATACTGCAAATGCTGTCAGGATAGCTAAACGATTATCAGTCTCTAGGGTTAAAGTTGCTTAATAAAACCTAAAAACCGGCTGGCTGATAAAATATCTGAATGGGAAAATATTAACATGCAATTAGCTTTTTGCCTCAAAATCAGCAAAAATTAAGAGAATACCCATAAGGAAAATGAAAAAGAGCAAAACTCAGATCAATGAATCTTGCTCATTTTATAAAATTGTCCTTACTCCTGAAAATCCCTACGTAATTAATTACGTAATTCTTTTGTGCAGGGTGAAAACTTCAAATTGCAATCTTTTGCTGTAATTGTATAATTCCCTTTGCACAACGGTGCCTAATTTTGACATTTAATTTTTTATTTAAAATTTATGATCATGAAGAATGCCATAATATCTTTTGTTTTTGCAACTGCAATTATGATAGGTTCAGCCTGCAGCACTGCGAAGGATGTAAGAGTAACCGAAAGAAGAGACAGCGACGGCACCGTCGTCAAAAAGGAAAGAAAAATAGACAATGACGGCGATGTTGTTGTGAAAAAGAAAAAACATCGAAGAGGAGACGATGACAAGGACGTGAAAGTTAAAGTCAACAGGGACAGGCGGAATGATGTCAACGATGATCAGCCTGCCATAATAATTAAAAAAGACCGTTAATCACCCTGTGTCTTCCATTTGTTTTAAGTTGCCGCATGTCATATCTTTGATCTTAAAGCAATGACATGCGGATTTG
>DATGWQ010000280.1:0-1943 GCA_035299385.1 Bacteroidales bacterium
AGGCAATCCTGAAAAATACAACAGTAATCCTGATATAGTGAATCCAACATTACTGGAATATGATGTACAGGACCGTATTAAAAGAGTTACTCTTCCTGACGGTGCAAATATGACTCATGGATATAATGTAGGGTATTATAAAGGTGAATTTGTTCTGAAGGACAGCCTTGTTGATGCACTGAAAAATATAACGGTAACATTTACAAAAGCAAATGGAAGGCAGGCAGCAACTTCCAGGAAAGCCCCGGAAGAAGAAATATATACATCTTACGGATATAATGGCATCGGGGAGCTTGTTTCCGTAACAGATCCCCGTGGCAATATCAGCAAATCGGAATATGATCTGCTTGGAAGAAGACTATCTTTTGAGCAGCCTGATGCCGGATTAACTGAATTCATATATGATGATGCAGGAAACCTCACCGGTAAAATCACTGCCAGCCTGAGAAAACAAATACCCGAAGGCGGTGAAATCACGTACAAATATGACCATGAAAGACTAGTTGAAATTTTTTACCCGAGAAACATACAAAACAGGGTAAACTATACATACGGCGAACCCGGGGCTTCATTCAACAGGGCAGGCAGGATTGTGCTGGTACAGGATGCAGCGGGAGGTCAGGAGTTCTTTTACGGTAAGCTTGGCGAGATCACAAAAACGATCAGGACAGTCCAGATGGGTGAATCTGACATGAGGACCTGGATATGGAGCGCGCAATATGATACATGGAACCGGGTTCATACTATGACGTATCCTGATGGTGAAAAAGTCATCTATTCTTATAACCGGGCAGGTAATCTTCTCACAATGAAGGGAGAGAAACTTGGGCGTTCGTACAACTATATTTCAAGGCTCGGGTACAACAAGTATGAAAAACAGGTTTACCTGAAATATGGTAATGGAGCTGAAACCACCTGTGAGTATGAACCAAAACTCCAGAGGCTGAAGCAGATGAATGTGGATTCAAAGAACCAGGCAATAATGGTTAATGAGTATTCCTATGATTTTATGGGAAATATTCTTGGAATTACAAACAGCACTGCACCTGCAGGGGAAATAGGAGGTACAACACGGCATTCATATTCATATGATGAACTGTACCGCCTCACAGGGGCATCAGGGGAATTCAAAGGGAAAAATACTTCCCAAAACTATTCCCTGGCCATGAAATATGATATCATGGGTAACATATTGCTGAAAGAACAGACACTGGCAAAGGACGGAGATAACCAGGTCGCCGGAACTTATTCCCTGCCGTATAAATATGAAGGCGTTCAGCCAAACGCCGCGACCGCAATTGGTGAAAGAATCTTTACCTATGATGCAAACGGAAACCCGACAGGCTGGCAGGATACTGTAACGAATGATTATCGCCAGCTTGCCTGGGATGAGGAAAACCGACTCACCTTGATCTCGGACAATGGCTATGTGAGCCGTTACATATATGATGCATCCGGCAGTCGTGTGATTAAAAGCCACGGGGGTACCCAGGGAGTCTATATCAACGGGGCGCCTGCAGGTCTGGTTAACAGTACTCCCGGCAATTATACCGTTTATGTCAGTCCCTACTTTGTTTTCAACAACGAGAAATTCACAAAGCATTATTATAATGGGATTACAAGGATTGCAAGCAAGACAGGTAACGGTGAATGGGTGAACCAGTACCGGCCCGCTGTTTTTGAGCTTACAGCCGGAGGCGTAAATTATATTGATCGCCAGCAGAAGCTGGAGGCTGACAGGAGAAATTATGTAAAAGCATCAGGGGTTGCTCCCGGGCCTCCAACAATGAAAGGTATCTACACGGATCCTCTTAATACCGGAACAGCGTATCCTCATGCCGGAACTCCGGATACAGGTGTCCCGCGTGGCTGGCCTAAACAACCCGTGTTCGCTCCGCCGGGAGGCCCCCCGGGTGCACCCATTCAGTGGGGAGATGAAGTAA
>DATGWQ010000281.1:0-6494 GCA_035299385.1 Bacteroidales bacterium
TTGAGAGAAATACATTAATGTCTAATCTTACCCATGGATCATCTGCATCTTTCTGATTTGATTCATCCAGTTTTTCCTTCAATAACGGAATAATCCAATCTTCCTTCTTATATACTGCATATAGGAGAATTCTAATGATAACTTCTTCATTTCCGGCATCAAGCATTTTTCTTAGTAGTTTCTTGTTGGTGAACCTGAAAATCGCGGGACACAAACTATTCCATATTTCTTCAGGTTCATTGTAAAACTTGTCATTGAAAAGATTATTTAATCCCTTGATGTCGTCCTTGAAAACCCTCAATGTAAAATCGGGCAACCGCAAAGCAATATCCCTGTCTGCTTTAAGGAACTCCTTATAAGCAGGAATTTCATTCTCGTTGAGCCTGTCGGGGAAAAAATTATAGTATATCATCAGTGCAGCCCTGATTTTTTCCTCAGTCGCATCATGAAGCCGAAGCGCTATTTCATGCACCTTAGGGCTCTCAAGCATGATTAAGGAGAGGAGTGAAGCGAAAATATAATCAGCTTCATAGAAGATATCGATGCTCCCACCATTCTCATTAAGGCAAATCTCCGCAATCCTGTTTTCATATTCGTGCATACCGGTGAGGCCAATCAGCATTAACCCTCCTGTTATCTTCTCGTTGTTCATGCGGTCAGCCGATTCTTTTAACCTGAATGCTTCATTAATTAAATTTTTCAGATCCTCACGGCTCAGTATTTTCCAGAATGCTTCGTCTATATTCCTCCCAAAATATCTTGCAGAATTATTGAGAATTATATTGTTCAAAACCGAAATGTCGAGAAGGTTTTGGTCAAAATAAAAGGTATACTTGATCATTTTGTCCCAGATCCATGATAGAAGAGTCTTCCTTTCTTCTGTGGTATCTGTTTTAATTCCTGCGAACTCCGAAAGAACTGCAATTTCTTCGCCGGAAAGAGCGCTCAATTTTCTTGTCCTGATTATTTTTGAAACAATATCCTTAATTCCGGTATGTTCAGGCAGATTTTGGTTGTCCATACAATGACTTGTTTATTATTATATATTTTGAATCCCTGACATCCAGCATCAGGCAATCACGTGAAATCTTTTTAAGAACTGACGATATTTCATTATCAGACCTGATAAATACCGTATAAACATATTTTCCGCTTAATTTCAGATTTTTGTATAACTGATCAGAAAGACTGCCTTCGCCGTCACTGAAAATCACTGCCGCAACAACATCATTTCTGTCAAGCAAATCCCTTATGACACAATCGAATGCAGTTCCGCCGCCGCCGGTAATATTTCCTTTGGCAAATTCCTCAAGTTCAATCTCCCGAACTACCGTATCGAAGGCGCACATCCTCAAAGGGTAATCTTTCAGTGCATCTATAAACCCGGAGATCAGAGGAAAATGCCTGATCATTGATCCTGAGACATCAACATAGATTGCAATTGCCTGCCTTACTCCTGACGATGTCACGTCGCGATTATGATACATTCTAAGGTTGTCAGCAATACCAAGCGCCTGATATATCAACCCAATACGGGAAGGAAACATCGGGTAGGGCTGCTGAAATGTTCTTTTTTCGAGCGGCTCCTTTATTTTCGAAGCAAAATGGGTTGCAACTGTCCTTACGTTAATTCTTTTAAGAAACAATTCCACATTATTGAATCCGATCTGCCTGGGAATCACTGAATACCTGTTCAGACCCTGCCCTCCTGATGATCCGTGTGGCAGCCTGGCAGAAATTTCTTCAGCAATCCTTGAACCTGCCCTGATAATCCGGTCAGGAATACCATCGGACTGAATATCGCTCAAATCGGAAAAAGGGTTAAGCTCAATACAGATTGTTTCATTTAAGGTAACAAGACTGAAATACAGTGAGGCAGGATTTAACTGACTGAACCTGCCATCAGCATCTTTCATCCAGATGGTTCTCCAGAGGGATCTTAAATTATCATTCAGCTCAAAAGGATCTGCACTGCAGTCGGCAAGGGCTATAATCGTTTTCTTGGATGCATCAGGATATATTTTCTGGCTAAGCCCGGACATTTGCTCGGGGAAAGCTTCAAAAAGAAGCCGGTTAATACATATATCCAGGGTGATATTGCTAATTTCCCTGTCATCAAACTGTTCTCCAAAGCCATGAAATACTGATCGGTGCAGGAATTCGTGCCTCAGGACCATTTCTATCAGTTCAACAGGAAGATCAGCAACCATATCTCCGATTTCGATCGATTCTTCTCCGGTAAGAGTTGAGTACTTCCAGCATGCAGTCTTTACCCTGGGATTATAGGTTACAATTCCAAATGCTTCAGCGAATGAAAGACCGAGCTTATTAAGAGCTAAGCTGATCTTATGCTCAATCTCAATAATTTTCCTCTGTTCCTTCCCGTCTTTCATTACATTGAATGAAGTTCAACCTGCCCGATCTCCCTCAGAAACTCATCAATTCCGGGCTTTTCATATTTATCTGCAATCGTAAGGATGGCGCTCTTTAATTCCGTGAGTTCCTCAGACAGGCCGGAGATGAAATTATTGTCGCTGATCAATTTATCAGCCAATACAAGTTTTTCGTACTGAGCATTTGAGATCCCATTGCCTTCAGTGAAGTTTTGAATTGCTTTTTTCAAAACAGGTAGAAGCTTTCTTCTTGAGTTGAAAAGTGACGTGTTCAATTTTCCCTTCAACTGCCTCAGGGTATCACCCTGGTAACCACAAGCTACCAGAATGGATTGCAATCTCAGAAGATTGACATAATCATTTGCGTCCGTGATATATTTGAATATTCCTCTTAGTGCTTTCTCAAGTTCATCATCAGAAAGGACAGCAATTATTGATGTCCAGTTTTGCTCCAGATAGGCTATCTGTTTTGCGGGATCGTTTTCTGAATTAAGATCTATTTTAATCCTTTCAGTATCTGATATTGTCCCATTCTTTAAAAGGACAACTGCTGCATTGTGATACTGCTCAAGTGCAAGAGCGTTTGTCTGTAGTTTTGTTGCAACCGAATATCTCAAGGCATACAATGCCCCCTCCTGCAAAGGTTCAGGATGGCCTGCAGCCCTGAAATAGGCAGAAATGGACAGGATGGATTCAGGCAGTATATGGCAGTATGTCCTTGGGCTCATGTATAATCCATTCTGCTCCTGGAACATCTTCAATACCGGCGGAACAATCTCAGCCAGGTAAAATCCTATTTTCTCCGAAGCACCTTCTGAAATCAGGGAAGCATGTGCCTTTCTGATTTCGTCAAAAACCTTGATTATTTCTTTGTGAGATACAACACTACCATCTCTCAATGAAAGCTCCACCATGCTTTTTACATCTGCCGAAGCTATCCCAACCTGCATCTCAGGTACCGGCACCACTGCATAGAATCTGTCAAGAAGGGCTTCATCAAGCTGGAAAGCAGCAGCATAGCTCTCGGGATTTGCTGTTGCAATAATTGAACGGTACTTCAATGGAAGTCCGAAACAAGTCCTTTCTTCAAGAATCTCAAGCCAGAGGTTCTGGTTTTCCTTTGCTGCCCGTGTAATCTCATCTACAACGATGACTGACTTATTCCAGATGCTCCTCTCATGCCCGGCAAACCTCAGCTTCCCTGTCTTCAGCGATTCAGGATCAGGAATCCCTGCTATTGAAATAAGATCATCCTTTGTGGCATCATAGAATACGAATGAGCCATCTCCATATCCCCTTGAGAGCCATTTTGCAACTTTTGTCTTTCCCGTCCCGTGCCTGCCAATAAGAAGAAAACTTTTGTCCATGGCCATCAGACCAAGGATGACGGGTTCAAGCTCATCATACCCGATTATTAACTTGTTAAGCAATAGTGGATTCATAAGTACATCTAATCATTTCAGAGATATTGCCTCTGATGAATATTATATTCACTTGATATTTTCAATCACTGCATTCAATTTCTCCCCGATCTGCATGGATTTGATATCGCCTAAAAAATCATCCCATGCATGAAGAGCATTTCTGCTCTTAAGGCATGATCTGATCTCTTTATTATTGTCATTCAGCAGTTTTATCATTGCTTCTGCAGTTTTAACCGGATCCCTGCTTAGATTACGAACCTCCTCCGTTGTGTACTTTGAATTCAGATCAGTTATAAGAGGGTCAATAATGCACTGACATTTCACACTGTCGTACTTTTCAATGCAGTATTTTTGCTGAAGCTTTTGAAGTATAAACCTGTCTTCTTCCTTCGATTTATTGAAAAAGATAAAATAAACAACGGCACCGATAATGAGCAGAAATATCAATAATCGGAATAGGGCCTTCGCAATAAACTTTATCAATAAAATCCCTGCAATGATTATTAAAATCAGGATAATAATGTTTTCTGTTGTCATCTGTTTAAGATATGTTCTACCAAATTAGGAATTTCCAAACAATTTCCTAATTTGGTTACAGATTTATTCTCTATGCATTCCTGCCCAGGTGCTCTGTTTATGTCCTGCTTAATAGTCCTGTCAACATCATGCAGGCAGCATTTCAAGGATGAAAATTCTTATACCAGGGATCAATCAGCTACAGAATACTTTGTTGTTGAAGAACCTGAACCCATCTTCTTCTTTATTAATTATACTACTCCGCTGGACAGTCTCATTCCTGACGTCGGCAGAGGCAATCTGTACATCAAAATAACTAAGAGCAAATACAGGCTGGCAATCTGTATTGCAGATGAAGTAATCAAAGAGTATCCGGCTGTATTTGGAGGGAATCCGGTCGATGACAAGCTTGTGCAGGGTGACAGATGCACTCCTGAAGGAAACTTCAAAGTCCTTGCAAAGTACCCCCACAGAAACTGGTCAAGGTTCATACTGATTGATTACCCGAATGCCGAATCGATGGTGAAATTCCGTGAAGCAAAGAGATCAGGAAAAATACCTCCTGATGCGACACCCGGCGGAAGCGTGGGAATACATGGTGTTACAAGTGGTTTTGACTATGTAATTGATGGAAGAGAAAATTGGACTCTTGGATGTATTTCTCTAAAAAGAAAAGATGTAGAGGAAATTTATGATCACATCCGCATCGGAACAGCAATAAAAGTAGTCAGGTAAGTTTAAGCCTAAGGTCCTCGTAAATTCCTCCTAGATCCAATGAACAATGAATTTGAGATTATTTCGGCTTTATCCCGATTATATTCGGTATTGACCAGAAAACGGTACTTGAATCATTTTCATTATAGGAGCTTTCGAAACTGCCGCACAATGCCAGCTCAAAATTACCAGCTTTAACGTAGAGCTGGGCCTCGGGACCTCCTTCAAGATGCTGGGCAGCCACGATTCCTATTCCTGATTTCAGCAGTTTCTCATTCAAATCATGCATCGTATACGGCGATCTGCTGAAAATAAACAGTATCCTGCCATGATCATCCTCACCTATCGCTGCTTCGCTCCACTTCCTGTCCTGCTGCTTCCAGACATTAATCCCCGGCTTCTTTATAAGCCTCAGATTCTGAATTACAGCATCGTAGTCATTTTGTATTGTCTTTATTGAAGTGCCGGTCCAATCAAGATCAAAAATCCTGAACACCGGAACATCCTGCTGCCGGACAGGATCAAATGCCATTACTGACTGGTAATTGTTCGCAAACTTGTTATTCACATGATCCCTGTACTTCAAATATCCTGTGTGAGTCCGGTAATCACCTGCAAACATTCCGGCATTTATTGCAGCAACGAGTTTGTGACTTTCACACCACTGCTTTACCGTTTTGGCCGATTCCTCTCCTGGTTGACTAACCCCAGCAAATATCAACTCCCAATGATGCGGATCGATTCTGATTATATTTATCACGGAACCATCCCCAGAATCATTATTTGATTTTATAATAGTGTAATCCAATCCAGGGGCCAGTTTCTGCCAGTGTGTGTTAGCTGACTGCGGAAGCAGAAAGTTCAATATGAAAAGAAATAAAAGCCTTATCAATGTAATCCATTAAGAATATCAATGAAATTTAATCTGTTCCTGATTGTTTTCCAAATACTGCAGGCTCTTTCGTCCACTCACTACTTCTGATCAGGTGATTTGTGCATTTCATGGTTTAAATGAATTTCTAATCCTTCCTGTCGCTCTTTGGTTTTTTTATAATATATTTGCCGCAGAAACGGGTTGTTAGCTCAGTTGGTTTAGAGCATTACCTTGACAGGGTAGGGGTCACTGGTTCGACTCCAGTACAACCCACAAAGTCCGAAATATTTCGGACTTTGTTAATTTGAGAGTCACTGGTCCTGACGTTCCGGCCAAAGCCGTAAGTCAGGATGCTGACCGCTAGCGTCAGCATTCGACTCCAGTACAACCCACTTTCGCCCGCCGAAGTTTAAACGAAGGCGGGCTTTTTCATCTCACCTCAACCTCCACCCATACGGGAAGATGGTCTGATGCAACCGGCTCCTGCTCGACAAGGGTCCTGGTCGTTACGAAGGTCCTGTCCGGAGTCTTAAAAGCAAGAATATAGTCAATGCATTTGGACGGATTGTTCGA
>DATGWQ010000282.1:0-7284 GCA_035299385.1 Bacteroidales bacterium
ACAGGGACAGGCGGAATGATGTCAACGATGATCAGCCTGCCATAATAATTAAAAAAGACCGTTAATCACCCTGTGTCTTCCATTTGTTTTAAGTTGCCGCATGTCATATCTTTGATCTTAAAGCAATGACATGCGGATTTGTTTTTCAATTATTCTACTGCTGATCTCCTGCCGTGCAGAGAACGGGAGATTTGTAACAAATGTTACATTTCCCTACAATCTGAATAAACCTGCTGAAAAGTATGTTGTTCCGGGTTATCTTACTGAGATCTCCGGAATAGCTTTCTATAAGGAAACCATTCTCTGCATCCAGGACGAAATAGGAACAGTTTACAGGTTTGATCCTTCAAAAAAGACTGTTGTTGAAAAATATACATTCGGTGAAAAGGGCGATTATGAAGATATATCTGTAAAGGGAAATACTGTTTATGTACTCAGAAGCAACGGCGACATTACAAAGATCGGGAACACTGAAAGCGTTGCGCGTTCTGTGACAATACTTGAAACGCCCCTGTCTGCAAAAAACAATGCGGAAGGGCTGTCATTCGACAGTTCAGGAAAAAACCTTCTTATTGCCTGCAAGGGATCCCCGTCTGTCCGGGAGGAGAAGAAAAAAGAAAATGCCAGGTCGGTTTTCAGCTTTGATCCCGAAAGCAGGAATTTTAATTATAGTGCCGTTTTCACGATTGATCTTAAGCAAAGGGATAACTATAAGGAACCGGGAATATATGACTACTTACAGGTTTTGAAAAGAAAAGGACTCACTCATGAGAGTTCATTTCAGCCGTCCGGTATTGCAGTGGATCCTGTTACCGGCGAAATATTTGTGATATCCGCAACTGGCAAACTTATTCTCATCCTGAACAGTGAGGGTAAAATAACTGATCTCGGGTATCTTGACCCGGAAATATTCCCCCAGCCTGAAGGAATATGCTTTTCACCGTCGGGAGACTTGTATATTTCAAATGAGGGCAGGGGAGGCTACGGCACAATCCTCAGGTTCATGCCCGTACCAAAAAAGTAGTCATTCCGAAAGATTATAAAGTTTCCTCGTCTCGCATTTACTCCGGAAATAAGAAATTGCGGATTTCCTGTTTTTAATGAACCTGTAGAATTCGTTCAAATACTTTACATCTTCATTCCTCTTTTTTACCGGAATGAGATTCATATTCATTATTGTTTCAGTAAACCTGCCTTTCAGGCTTTCAAAATAGTCAAAGCTTTTCAGGAACTCTTCTTCGGTAAAATATATTCCTTTGTACTCATGTTTGTCTGCAAGAAGTTCCGGATCTGCCCCTGCCGGTCTGGCATAATCTGCATTTACAAAGCCGGAAAGGTCAAAATCGTACGGAACAGCAAAAGGCCTGAGAGTTGAATCCGAAGGCTGCATGACAATGATGTTTTTCCTTGAGGTGACAAACCAGTCCCTGTTGCCGATCATGTATTCAAAAAGCACCAGGTTGAGGTAATCCGCAGAATCAAGATCGAAAGGAGTAATGAATCTCTTTATTTCAGCAGATGTAAGACGTCTCGCCGCTTCATCCTCATCTTCAATGAAGAAACTGTACCCGGCGAAAAGGCTTTTGTTCTGTCCCGTATCGAAGTAAAGCACCCTGGCAAGCCTCACTTTTAAACTCCTTTCAGTAATAATATTGCAGAGCCTGTAGGCAAGGTACTCATCCAGGACGTCATTATCGTCCCGGCACGGAGTCACAAGCTTGATCTTATCCTGTCCTTCAAAGATTGTATTTGATACGGCTTTCTTGCTGAAATTAACCATAAGGGGAGGAAAACTGCAGTAGGCGGGGTTGCTCCTGAAATGACCGCGTGACTTCACCTGTACCCTGAGATTCACGTTGCCGCTGCCGGGCATGGTGTAGATCAGCTCGCCATAATGTGGCGCCGGATCTCCGGTTCTTTCTTTCTGAACAGACGAAAAGTCGGACCTCAGCTCAATGTGGATAATTTCATCCGAAAGGAACAATGGATCAGCTTCCTGGGAAAATAATCCAGCCGGAAAGCTCAAAAGAAAAATCAGTGATATATACTTTTTAACATCTGCCATCGGGTTTCACTATCTGCATAAAAGATTATAAAAACTCTGATTTGCTGCTTGGTTATGATAAAAAATTTGAAACAATTATGTTTATTTTTGTTTCCCATGCATTACACATACTGAATACTTCAGGGATTAATGAAATTTATTCTGTTTTTAATTTTAAGCCTGGCCGCTGTTCCAAAGGGCCTGGGGAGCGAATATGCTGATACTATCTCTGACGGCCCTTACATCTTCAGAACCGGCCGGAATTTTGATGCGGTGTGGATTGACAATGGATCGCTGATCCAAAAGAAGCTGCGTTCTAAAGGCTTTGCGGAGCTGCAGAAAAAATACGACCTGAAGTTCAGGTACGGCGATCTTCTATCAATATTCTTTTATAAACCGGATTACCTGCAGTCATACAGGAATGCGGACAGCATAGCAGCGATTTCCGATATACATGGAGCATACAAAGGATACATAAACCTGCTGCAGTCACAGGGAATTATCGACAACAACCTGGACTGGAGCTTTGGTAAAGGCCATCTTGTTGTCCTGGGAGATATATTTGACAGGGGTGACAAGGTTACAGAGTTGCTGTGGCACCTTTTCGGCCTTGAAAAACAGGCTGAAAAGGCAGGAGGAAAAGTACATGTGCTCCTCGGCAATCATGAGCTTATGACCTTTGCCGGAGAGCTGGGATATACAAATAAGAAATACATCAGGGTGGCGGAAATTTCAGGCAAAAAATATTCAGACCTGTATTCCGACAGCTCCATTCTTGGAAGATGGATCCGGTTTAAACCGGTAATTGCCACGATAAACGACATGATCTTCGTCCATGCCGGGATCTCAGAGGAACTGATGATGACAGGCATCAGCTTTGCAGAGATGAACAGGCTTTTTGTCCAGATGCTTGTCGAAAAAGCAGTTGAATCGCAGAACGATATCAGTAACCTTGAGCTTCTTACCGATGTTGCGGGTCCGGTATGGTACAGGGGATTTTTCAGCTCCGATTTCGATCAAACCAGCGTTGATGCCATACTGAACTATTATGGTAAAAAACGAATTATCGTCGGGCATACAACAATTCTTAACATAAGAGCAGCCTTCCATAACAGGATAATAGCCATAGATGCAGGACTTGGCAACGATATGCCTGGTGAAATGCTTATAATCAAAGGAGATGATCTCTATAGGGCAACAACAGACGGGAAGAGACAGAAGCTCTGAAGAAGACAATAGTTTGTAATGAGTAGTGAGTTGTGCTAACTCACTACTCACTACTCAATACTATCACATCAGACGGAACATTTCTACTAAGAACAGAAACCGATCTTTCGTTCCAGCTGATACATTTCTCTCTAAGTATCCTTTTCAAAGTTCCAAGCGCTTTTTCAGGCGTGTTATTATTTTTGCTCAGGTGCGCAAGACAGATGTGCGAAAGTTTTTCATTCATGCATTCAGCAAGGAATTCAGCAGTCTGATGATTGCCCAGATGGCCATGATCAGATTTGATCCTCTTTTTAAGATAGTAGGGGTATCCACCGGTTGTAAGCATCTCCTCATCATAATTGGACTCTATGACGAGAAGGTTGGCTTTTTTTATGTATGAAGCTGAAGTATCGCAGATATGCCCGAGGTCTGTCACAACTGTCAGTGACTTCCCTTCATGGCATATATGGAAGCCAATCGTTTCAGGTGCATCATGGCAAACAGGGAAGGCTTCAATGTCAAACCCTGCAATACGGAAAATGCTCATCAGCGGAATTGTCCTGATGCAATCTGATGTAACCTCACAGCCCGCATCACGGACGCTTTTCCAGACATTTGCTGTTGTAAACGCAGGAATATGATTTCTTCTTGTCAGAACTTCGAGTCCTTTGATATGATCGCTATGATTATGGGTAATAAGAACTCCCATTATGGTCTGCAGTGAAATATTCTGCTCTTTAAGAAACTTCTTTATTGAAGTGGCAGAGATGCCTGCATCGACAAGCAAGCCATGGAACTCATTCCCGATATAATAGCAGTTTCCGCTGCTGCCACTGCTAAGGCTGCAAAAGGTCAGTTTCATAATCCGGCACAGAATCGCAGCAAATGTAATTATACTTTGCGGAAAGGCTTAAAATTATTTCGGATTTCGGACTGCGGATTTTGGGTGAATTTTGTCTTTCCGGGTTCTGATGATTGATGCTGTAATGCTTACAGCCAATATTACTGCAATGATTACCAGTGAAATGAACGGGTTCATCTTGAAGAAACCAGAAATGATCATTTTCACGCCTACAAAAACAAGAATAGCTGCAAGCCCGTAATGCAGGTAGATAAAATACTTCAGCGAACCGGCTAGTGCAAAATAAAGTGATCTGAGTCCCATAATTGCGAACACATTCGAGGTATAAACTATAAAAGGATCATTAGTCACGGCAAGGATCGCCGGAATTGAATCCACTGCAAATATCAGGTCTGTAACCTCAACAAGAACAAGAACCAGCAGCAATGGAGTGGCAAATGTTTTTTCCTTTTTTATGAAGAATTTTGGTCCGTGATACTCATTTGTAAACGGAATAATTCTTCTCACCAGTTTAAGCACTCTGTTGTTTTCGATCTCAATTCTTGTTCCTTCATCTCTTGCTATTTTTATGCCGGTATAGATCAGGAATATTCCGAAAAGGTATATGATCCAATGGAACCTTTCAATCAGGGAGACTCCGGCAAAAATAAATACTGCCCTCATCAGCAATGCCCCGGTCACACCCCAGAAAAGCACTTTGTGCTGATAAGTTGATGGTACATTAAATGCTTTGAAAATGAGTACAAATACAAAAATATTATCAATGCTGAGTGACTTTTCTATTATATACCCTGTCAGGTATTCGACTGCTTTGGTTTTTCCGAATTGATACCATATGAAAATATTGAAGATCAATGCTATTATTATCCAGATGGCACTCCATGTAAGTGCTTCTTTCAATTTGACCTCATGCGCTTTTTTATGGAAGACGCCAAGATCGACTGCAAGCATGACCAGTATGAATGCATTGAATCCAATCCATAGAATAGCCTTATTTTCCATATCATTCAGGTGCTATATTGCTATTTTTTCTTATTAAAATAATCGGTGTACTTCCCCACCATCTATTGAGTACCTTATTTTCAAATATGTTCAACAAGAATTGTGAATAAAAGGTTTATAAAAATCCGGGAAAGAGAAAGTAAAGTTAAAAGTGAAGGCAAAACATTGCAAATAACATGTTTTATAATAAAATAAAGGATGAAAGACGGGTGTTATTATCGAAATAAGCCTTACCATGAAAAATCAATCATTTATTTCCCGGGGAATATTCCTGCTGACAATACTCATGTCAGGATGTGAAAAATATGGGGCAGACATGTCCGTAAAAGACAGGCTGGCTCCTGAAATTACGTCAGTGACTCCTGCAAACAACAGGACCTCAATTCCGCTCGATTCGAAGATGATTGTAAGCTTCAGTGAAAAAATCAATGCCGCTTCAGTCACTTCTGAAACCTTCTATTTAAAGAAAGGTCAGTCTGTGGTGAATGGCACGATTACAATTTCAGACAGCGCAGCTACTTTTACGCCGGCATTAAAGCTTGAAGCCGGAACTGTTTATACCATTACCATAACCAATCATGTAAGCGATCTTTCAGGGAACAATCTTCCTGTGACATATACCTGGTCGTTCACTACAGCTGAAGCTGTCGACAGAACACCACCTTCGGTAATATCTGTTTCACCCCAGTCAAATGCAACCCAGGCAGCCTTGAACAGCATTGTTATATTGACAATGAGTGAAGCAATAAGTCCGGCATCAGTCACTCAGTCTTCACTGGTTGTTAAGAAAGGGACAACTGTTGTTGCAGGAATTATCACCGTGAATGGGGACGAAATAAAGTTCACTCCTTCATCCTCCCTGGAATTGATTTCCGTTTATACAGTCACCCTGACAACTGCAATCAGGGATATTGCCGGCAACACTCTTGCTTCAAATTATGCCTGGAGCTTCACTACAACCAATGGAGTAACCGGAAAGTCATTTTCAGCTGATGTAATGCCGATCCTCAATTTATGCAATACATGCCATACGCATGGCTGGAGGCCTTCTGCAACTGCATCCACCTTCCATGCAAATCTTCTGAATGATGGTTATATCAGTACCACAACACCGACTGACGGTAAGATATATAAAAAGCTCAGCGGCAGTCATCCTTCCGGATCGACGATCTCCTCAACGCAGAAAAGCACTGTGCTGACCTGGATTACCGAAGGATCAAAAAATAACTGATTGCACTTCAGAAATTATGGGTAGCCGGGTATTTCACTTGCAAACATATGGCCCGAATACTCCTGTGATTTTCCCTGACTCATCCGATGGCTTCACCTGGATGACACTGAACTGTTTTCCTCCGGGCGTCACTTTTATGACCACATGTCCTGAGCTTCCGGAAATATTTTTCATGTTGCCCTCTCCAAGGTATTGCCTTGTGACTTCCGGTATAAAAGTCATAAAGATATTCCGGTCGCCCTGGTATAGGTCCCTTGAGATCATGCTTTGGAGTACATTCAGACTGAGATGGGTAGTGTTCCAGACCTGAACTATAAAGACCTGAGGCTGTACACTGGCAATAAAGGAATCTGTCATTGCATCGACGTAAGCATGGTGATTGGCCTCGCAGACCTCAACAGGACCGACCACCTTGCCGACGGGTGTTTCTATATCGCGCCATGCAGGCGAATTAAGCTGGAGCCTTCCGCTGATATCGCCGCCGTTGAAATAATCAAATGCACCGTAAGATATCCTGATCCCTGAAGAACATTTGTTTTCATCGACTTTCGCCCCTTCAGGAAAGAAATGATGTGTCTGATTGCCTGTTCCGGTCCACACCTCCCCGTTTGATACTATATTTCTTATGCTGAACTGGTCCTTGTAGGCTGAGGGATCTTTGACCAGGACAAACTGCCTGTCAGTGCCTGGTATGAACTGTTCCATTTTCATGCCGTTATGTTCCACGTTCCATTGGATGAATTTCTTGTAATTTGCCAGGGAATTGCCTGTAAGAGGGGAGGGATACGTGTAATCAGGCCAGCCCCTGTCGACCATTTTTCCAAAACCGATATATTCACCCACTTCTGTAATTCCGCTTAGGATGTAATCTCCTCCCTTCTTGGTAATCGGATAATCCGGGAAGGCTCCTCCCATATGATCGCCGTGCATGTGGGT
>DATGWQ010000283.1:0-1846 GCA_035299385.1 Bacteroidales bacterium
TGGAGAATTGTTCCTTTTGCGGCAGCTTCCTCGACAGGGAACAGCGTTTTTCCCGGTACAAAACCGTCTCTCACTGCTTTGTCCCAGTCTGCCTTGAACTCTGGAGCCTGGCCGATGATTACATTAATGCCGTTATCCTTCATGTTCATAGCCTGTGCAGGTCCCTGAACGCCATAACCGATAACCGCAACAACTTCATTTTTGAGAACTTCACGTGCTTTCGAAAGAGGGAATTCTTCTCTTGTGACTACGTTTTCTGTAACTCCGCCAAAATCAATTTTTGCCATGGTAATAATTTTTTTAATTTGTATTTTTTACTGGGTTATTGTCTGCTTATTTCAAAATTTTCGGGCCTGAGCCGGTTGGCTTCATCCATTTCCCGCAAGTATGCGTTCAGCTCTTTCACCTGCTTTGTGATTGCCACTCTTCCCGAACGTGCAAACTGGAGGACCCCATAAGGTTCAAGCTGTGTGAGCAATCCCGTTATCTCCGCTTTATGACCGGTCTTTTCAAGAACAATGTATTCAGGCGATACTTCGATGATCCTTGCACTGAAAGTTCTTACGACGTGATCGATAATGTTTCCGGTCATAAGGCTTTTGGTTGTGACTTTGTACAAAGCTATTTCCTGGTATATTATCTGATCTGAAGAATGGACGAAAACCTTGAGCACATCCACAATTTTTTCCATCTGCTTTGCTACTTTCTGTACCAGCTCGTTGGTCGTCTTGACGACAATAGTGATGAGATGCACTCCTTTTACTGCGGATTCCGAGGCCGTAAGGCTTTCGATGTTGATCTGCCTTCTCGTGAGAATTATGGTAAGCTGATTGAGGATACCGATGTGGTTTTCACTGAAGACCGAGATTGTAAATTCGTGTTTCATATTTGTGTTTCTTTTTTAACGCAAAGAGCGCAAATAAATACCGACTTCTGCGTCCTTTGCGTGTTTCTCAGCGTACTTTGCGTTTAAAAATCATAAATAATTAATACTTTAATCTTACTTCCGATACTGATGACCCTGGTTCCACCATGGGGAGGACATTTCCTTCCTTTTCGACACATACCTCGAGAAGGAAAGGTCCTTTCTCGCGGAGCATGTCATTCAGCGCAGGTTTGAGATATTCTCTCTGCTGCACTTTCCTGCCCTGGATGCCGTATGCATTTGCAATTGCCACAAAATCCGGATTCACAAGCTCGGTCGAGGCATAACGCTTGTCGAAGAACATGTCCTGCCACTGCCTTACCATACCCAGGAAGCTGTTGTTCAAAAGGATGATCTTGAGAGGAACTTTGTAATGAAGTATGGTTCCGAGCTCCTGCATGGTCATCTGGAATCCGCCATCGCCAAGGAAAGTAATAACAGGCTTATCAGGAGAGCCGATTGCAGCGCCAATACCGGCCGGAAGTCCGAATCCCATTGTTCCCATTCCACCTGAAGTGACAAGGCTGTTCGGATTTTTAAACCTGTAATATCTTGCCGCGAACATCTGGTTCTGGCCGACATCGGTTACGATCACAGCTTCACCTGCGGTAAGGTCGGAAACCATTTTCACGACTTCGCCCATCTTTATATCACCTGATTCCGGCATTGTGTCAGGCTTGATCACATTGTCTTTTTCCGCCTTGTCGCAGATCCTGAATTCACGGACCCATTTTTCGTATGAATTCTGTTTAACGATCTGGAGCAGGTATTGAAGAGCTTCCTTTGCGTCGCTGTGTATCTCTATGTCGGCCTGCACATTTTTATTGATCTCCGCCTCATCAATTTCTATATGTATAACTGAAGCCTTATGTGCATACTTTTTCAGATTCCCGGTGACACGGTCGTCAAATCTCATTCCGA
>DATGWQ010000284.1:0-11913 GCA_035299385.1 Bacteroidales bacterium
CCTGAGCCATTCATGATCTTTCGTGTACAATAAGTTTGACGGGACGTTCATAACAAATAATATTTAGAATTTTGTAATTCAGAGTGTTTATCAAATTTAACGAATTTTTTCATCATAATAAATGACATAAGTCTTTTTTCCTATTGAACAAGCGTAAACTTAAGACTGAAGCCAAAGTTTGTGTTCGAAGTCGGGAATGTATTGGCGACGAAAGGGTTATTTGTTGTGTGATCAGCAAAGACCTGCAGGTTGAACCTGTCTGAAAGTACATAATCCGCAGTTGCCCTCACACTTACTCTTTTCTGACCCACCACAGGCTGGTTAACGTCCTCGACCAGCTTTCTCGCAAGGGTCTTGTCGTCCCTGAACGAGAGGTCGAGCCTCAGGTTCAGATCACTCCGGAATTTTTTCTGACCGCCGCCGGTCTTTATGATAATCTGCACTTCATCAAACCTGTACCCTGCTCCGAACGTCAGCTCGTTGCTCCGGGCGTCAGCTATCTGGTTGCTTGTAAGGTTAAGAGCGACAGTCCTCGACTTTCTCCATTCAAATCTCGTCGTGAGGCTGTTCTTCCAGTTCATGTCCACATTGATCAGAGGACTGAACTGCTCGGTAAGAGTAACGACGTTGATCTCGTACTTCTGAATGAAATTGTTCTGCAGGTCCCTGAGTGAGCTGATTCCTCCTCCATCGTCCCGGAAGTTCAGGTTGGATGCATAAGAGCCTACCTGGTACGTGCTCCGGTACTGGTGAGTAACGCTGATAGATCTGAACCACTTCTGAATAAAATCGAATTTCGAAAGGCCGTCAAAGGTCATTCTCCAGTTTGGCATCATCCTGAGCGCCGAAGGGAAGGTTTCAAGGCTTACCTTCCGCGGATCGGTGCGGGTATATGCTGCCATGAAGGCTGGTATCAGCACTTCTCTTGAAGTTTCACCATACCCGCTCTTAAAAGGACCATCTACAAGGTTGCCTGTTGCAGGATCAATTTCAGGATTATAACCCGGATCGATCCTCTGCCTTTCAGCCGCGCGCCTTTCGGAGATTATTACCGTGTTTGCCTTGAAAGCTTCGAAAGCGGGAGAAACATAATCATTATCCTTTGTTATTTTCTCGAAAGCCGTTCCCCATGAAATCACTGATATCGAGAAATTTCCGCTTATCATCCTGTTCCTGGTGCTGTCGGGGAAATGACCTAAACGGTCTGCTATGTAATATGCACTCTGCGATTCAAGGAATCTCCTGTCTGCATTCACTTCTATCCTCAATCCGGGGAATGGTTCCACTGTGCTCCTTGCAGAAAGGTCGTACTTATTGTTATACAAAGAAGGGGTATTCAGCAGTGAATCTGTGGAAATCCAGCCTCGGCTTACCGCCTTGTCGAAGAAATCCGGATCGCTGAACCCGAGTATGAAGGGCCATCCGGGTGCAAGCATGTCGCTGTTGTAGGAGGACATTCCCAGTATGCTTGTCCCTGGCATGTACCCCGGCAGGAACTGCCCCTGCGATGAGGTGTAGGTGAGGCTTAACGACCTGACGCCCATTAATGCCCGTACGAGGTACTCACCTGTGACGATCACCGGGTTGCGCTTTCTTTTTACCTGTCCCTCTACAGTGACCCTCGCACCGGTCACTTCAACCGGTGAGGTGAAATTCACCCTGTTATCGCTCACAATATCTACCTTGCCCTTAACCTCTTCCCCTGCCTTATTAAAAACCCTCACCGTTACATCCCTGGTCTTCAGGTTGTGAATTATTGCCCTTACTATATTTGGCCTGAAGTTTATCCCATCCTTTGCATATGTGACAGTCTGCATTTCCTCCTTCGACCTCTGGGCAGCATCAGGCCGTGTATTGTTCTCAATGTTTTTCAGGAATTTGGACTTGCCGTAAAGAGTGGACAGGTTAGCCATAGCTGTGAGAGTAAGCTCGTTATGGTTCTTTACCGAGTTACCTATATTGATGTGCATGCTGTCGGGGTAAAGCGGGCCGGCAAGCCAGGTGTAATCCGAACCGTAACGGGCTGTCGAATTCAGCCACCCGAGCAACGGCAGCTTGTTTACGGGAATGGTATACGTAAGATTCATGAAATGATTGTAATTCGTAGTCCTGCCGAAATTCCTCAGGTTTGTCATAACAGAATCTTTCCAGCTGGAATATGAATCGCTGTACCTTCTCCTGTCAACCCCTCCGTACGGCTCATCGATCCTTGCCAGGTTATTTGCAGTGAAGTCGAACTTGAGCTGCCTGGTAACATCATATTTGAAATCGTACATGCGGGTCCATTCGAAATCTTTCCTGAATGAAGGAGTGACCCTCAGGTAAGGATTATTGATATTTCTTGTTTTCACTTCATTATAATACCTGTTCAGCTCCGTCCTGAAAGTAAGGCTTTTGGGAAGGGGGTAAAAATTGAAGTCCTTCAATATTCTGAAAATGGGTGAATTAAGGAATCTTACATTCCTGAAGGGCATTATATTCTCCGGGTTTGCCTGGTAATCGTAGTTGATGCCGCCGCGGTAATTCTTTTCGACGTCGATCTCTGTCTTTGTGCTGGTCCGGTATATCTCGTTATATGTGTAATTGACACTCAGGTTTGCCACGTCCCACAGGTGCGGTTTTTCTCCTCTCTTCGTTACGCCGGCATTGCTTACGGTAAGTGTCTTTCTACGTGTAAAATCATCGGAAATGTTACGTATGGAATCTTTAGTCTGTTCATTCCCGGCCTTATTCAGGGCATCTTTCAGGGGTATATCCGGATCGAGCGGATTGTACTGCGGTCTTATCCTTGTTTCTGAATAACCAACGTAAACGGGGAGCCTCACACCGAGTTTTTCCGGGAAAAACCTTCCGAGCTCGACTGTTGATGAGACATCGTATTTCGAAACCGTTTCCTTGCTTCTTTCATTGACCTTCTTCTCGATGCTTCCCCAACCCGGAGTGCTTGTCTGACCGACCATATCGACAGTGCCCAGGTCGGCAAGCCTTGTCTGGAAATGTGCATTCGCAGCCCATCCGCCGTCTTCCCTGAAATCGCTCAACCGCAATTCGTTTACCCATACCTCGCCGAACTTCGGATTGCCGTCATCCTTCTGCATGTTCCTTGTCCTTATCGGGTTCCTCACGCCAATCATGATAACCCGAACGTTGCTAAGGTTCGGGTTGCCCGAGACAGAGATCCTGGCATTGTCCTTTCCATAAACGAACACATCTGAAACACTCAGGTTGGAGCCGGGTTGCTGCATCTGAAGGTTCCTGGCCTGCTTGGCTTCCTGCAACAGTGAGAGGTCAATATTCAGGCTGTTTTCTTCAGGCCAGACAATTCCACGTTCGCCATCGTCCGAATTGCTGTAATGCCCCGGCGGGGTGAGCTTCAGGGGAATCTCGTATTCATAAAAATTGCCCTTGTAGTCGGAGCCTATCCTAACGAAGACTGTGAGATCATCATTACTGAGAGGCTGCCCTATGATCGCTTCAGCATGAACTTCCATCCTCAGCCTTCTGTATTGCCTGATGTCGAGATTCACATTCCTGAATGCAGCTCTTGCATCACCGTCTTCAAGGTTCAAAATCCTAAGTACCATCGATTGCTCATTGAGCTGCCTCAGCTGTGGATTCTGCGGGTCAGTTATCCTGTTAAATCCCGGGGGAAGGACATAGTTGACGGGTACCTTGCCTGAATTCTCCTCGATGCTCACCGAACTTATCTCAAAGGATCCGTCCGCCGGCTCAGGTACGGAAACCCTCTCGCCTCCTTCCATGAATGAAATGTTGTATTTCCTCCACTCGGCCCTTACAAGGTCCAGCTCGGCAAAGCGCATTATTATGGGTTCGCTGAATCCCTTCATGAACATCCTCATGAACCTTATTGACTTGAAATCGCTTATCGGCCCGACAACTCTTTCATATTCGGTGATAGGTATCTTGAACTGGTACCATTTCACTTTTGATTTATTACCATTGGCCAGCGTAACATTATCAGCTTCAATTTCATCCACAATGTAGTTCTTCCCGATAGCCATGTCCCCCGGGCGTATGCTCACCTTGTACTGGTAGTAGCTTTCAGTTTCGCTGAGGGTGTTATCGCGATTGATATCTTCCATGTCGGGCAATGTGGTCCCCGAAGTGGGATATGATTCGCTAGACATCTCCGATGTGGGAGAGTTCCCTTCCTGGCCGTTGTATTTTTTATACCTGTCCAGGATTCCGACACGCTCTGCATCATAGTCCGATCCCCTGAAATAATGGAAATCATCATTTGAAGGGTCTTTCTGAATGCTTTGAAAAGCATCGGGAGTTGTTATGAGCATTGCCCGGTTAAGATATTCCTGGAAATAGACCTGCTCATCATTATCGCTCAGCCCGTCAAAGCCGACATCCTGGTATCTTCTCGATTCCGGCGCATTATCGAATGCATGCACGACGGCCTGAACGGTTGGTATCCTTCCCCAGGCTGTGGTATCTACATTTTTAACATCGGGCGAGCCCGGAAGACCATTTTCGAAGCTCTTCCTGGAATCCCGGAGAATATCTTCCGAAATATTCCCAAGGTCGAAGTAGAGATCACCGCCGGTAAGATCCTGGTTTTCCACAAACGGATCCATAACCCAGAATTTTATATACTGGATGTTTGCTGTTTCAAAGTCGCTTGTAAGGATTTCACGCATCATACCGCCCCATCTCGATCTGGGATCATTCAGACCTCCTGTATTGTTTATACCGCGTGAATAGGGACCCGGATCTGTGTCGAAGTTGTACGGTCCCCTTTCACCTGGATAAAAAGCAACATTCAGAACGGTCATGTTTGTCGGGATGCCGCTCGGGCTTTCTCGGTATGGGAAAATTTCATCTTCATAGATCTCCCTTACAAAATGGCTCGATTGTTCATTCGGATGCTCCTTGATGTAGGAAGGTGTTGAAGACCCGTTTCGAAGGAAAAGAGGATCAATTACATACCAGGCAAGCTTTGCCCTGTTGAATCCGCTGCCCCGGTTGTTGTTCAGGCGTGCTTCAGGGAACAGCTGGTCCTGTCCCTGGGGGATGCTCGAAATGCTCCAGGCGCTGAAAGATTTAAGATCGAGCGGTATTTCACTTGCCTCAAAATCATCGATGTAGGAATTACCCGAGTTGGAGATGGCCCTCGAATGACCCGGTATGAGATTCGCAAACTCGCCGAAGAATGAAACCGTCGATGGTGTGCTGGTGCTTAGCAACGGTATCTTGTCGATAACCTTTGTGAGGAATTGTGAATTTGATTTGTATGAAGTATTTAAACCCCATATGGTGTTTGATATAGGCTCTTCCCCAAAATTGACCTTCTGCGTGTAAGGCCTTTCGTTGAGATGAAGGAAAGTCCCCCCGATATTGAAATTATCCGAGAACCTGTAGTCAAGGTGTGTTCCTACAAGCGTCTTGGTCTGGAAGCCGAAAAACTGGTTGCTTTCAAGCGAAACCTGTATGGGTGTCTGTGATTCGATAAGGGCCTGGTTGATGATCCTTACAGATCCCATATTGTAATCGACGGTGTAGTCTGAGTTCTCGGTGAGGGTTACTCCGCCGGCCGTGACTTTCACCGATCCCTGCGGTATGTTGGTCGCATTGAGCCTTATTTCGGAGCCTGATTCTGAAGAGTATTGTCCGGCAAGCTTGAACTTGTTCTTCTCTGCAATCTGGCGTGCAATTGTCTGAGTTGAATCGTACAGTTCCTGGAAGATGTATTTTGAAGCCAGTGCAGGATCGGAGATCATGCTTCGCAGGTGACTGCCAAAGGGCTCAATAACAGGAAATATGATCTTTCCCCTGTCGGTCATGACCGTAACTCCGTCGATGAAATCAAAAAAGCCGTCGGGCTCACGGTCAAGCTGCGAATTAAGGTTATCGAGGCCCATTACCTGGAGAAGTATTTTATCTGCGAGCCTTCCTTCGGGAAGATAATTGATCGAGTTTCCTGTTTTATCGTCCTGGTAAAGAACATTCAGCTCGAAATTGTTTCTTTCCAGCTTGCCAGAGCCAAGGGAATAGACATTCTTCATCATAAGGTCCCAGGTGGGCAGCTTGGGGCTCAGCGTGGTTCCTTTAAGCAGTTTCAGTATCAGTGATTGCGGCGCATTGATACCATCGGTCGAGAATTCGCCGACCTTGTAGAGTCTCCCGTTGAGGGTGTATTCGTAGGCGACCGCAAGAACCTCGTCGGTATTGAGAGCCGTATTGAGTGATATGTATCCCAGCTGCTTGTTGAAGGTGAATTCACGTTCATTCAGCTTCCTGGCATTTTCGATTTTCTCATAATCGCGGCCGATCTGAAAACCCGGGTACAACGGGTCGAATGCGTTCGTTACCTGGTCAACATCCCTGATCGCACCGTATGTGGTAGTCAGCGCATCATAAAGGTTATTGGTGCCGTTGTCGGGATAGAGCATTCCGCCCGGAGACTGCTGGAACTGTGGTATCTTATTGAAAACATGGCCACCGTTTTCTGCAAGGTCCATGAATGCTATTATATTCCTGTTGCTTGCCTCCTCAAAACGGCTCGATTTGTTAGTTATCCAGACCTCGATCCTTTCGATATTGACCCCTGAGCTTACTACAGGAAGATTTTTCAGGGAAGCATCATAAATGTCCCTGAAGTACTGTGAAAGGAAGAAATGCCTGTTTGCCTCGTATTCATCGGCATAGATTTCGAAATCCGTCTGCTGTGCCCCGCCTTTGACTTCGACCACGGAAGATTCTCCTTTCTGCTGCGAAAGCACCGTGGTAACATTCAGTTTTCCGAATTGCATTTCGGTTTTCAGACCGAACAGGCTGTAGCTTCCTGTTATCAATGTTCCGGCAAGCGGGAGTGTAACATCTCCCGCTTCAACTTTCTTAAGGATTTCGTCTTCCTTCCCGGCATACTGCAGCTTGGTCCTGTTCTCAAATTCAAACATGGCATCGGTGTTGTAATTGACACCGAGCTGGACCTTGTCACCGATGGTCCCTGTGACGTTCATCTGGATCTTTTCCTTGAAGTCGAATGTCGGAATGGTCCTGAGCTTTTCCGAAAGGGTGGGGTTTTCGGTGCGTGAAATGTTTATCCCGAATATAAGCTCTGCCGATCCCTGGGGAATGATATTGATAACGTTGCTCCCGAAAATCTTATCGAAAGCCTCCCCTCCCACTTCAATCTGCGGTATCAGCGATGACTTGAATCCGCCCTGTTCCCCTGAAATGCGTGACTCCCAGTACTCGCGCATCGCCCTTGTGTATTCGTATTTACGAAACTCCTCCGGGCTCATGTGAACAGGGGTTCTGTAGTTGAACTCCCCTATCCTTTCAGTAATGATATATTCATTTTTTACAGGATCGTAAATGACTGTCGATTTGTAATTGGAAGGCTTGTTAAGAAACAGGGGTGAGCTCTCCTGCTGGTCCCAGGGTATGCCTGTATCCTTGTTCAGCTTCAGGGTGCGTGAGGTATCTGAAGCATTCTGAGCGTTTACTGTGGGAGAGCCGGCAATAAAATGGAAGACCAATATGAGAGTACATATCAGCGGAAGAGACCCGTATGATTTCTCTGATCCCAATGATGGAGTTTAATTCAGAAATTACAATAATTTCAGTGCTTTCCTGATTAAGTCCTCCACTGTCAGGCTTTTATCTTCTTTTGTTAACTTCTCAAGGACCTTTGAGACAGCACTTTTAGCAAATCCAAGCATCACCAAAGCTGATAACGCTTCTTCCCTTGCAGTATTGTCTGAAACTGCAAATATTTCACCGGTTGCTGAGGCTTTGCCTATTTTGTCCTTGAGATCAACAATGATCCTCTGGGCTGTCTTGAGACCGATCCCTTTCACGCTTTTCAGAACGTTGACATCGGACGAGACTATTGCATGCTCTATTTCAGACGGGGAAAGGGACGATAATACCATCCTGGCGGTACTTGCACCAACACCGGACACAGAGATAAGCTGTCTGAAAACGTCTCTTTCATCTGCATCGGCAAATCCGAAAAGCTGGTGGGTATCTTCCCTTATCACTTCATGGATAAGGACCTTGTACTCTGTCTTATGCTCGAGCTTTGAGAATGTATTGAGCGAGATATTGACGAAATATCCCACTCCTCCTGTCTCGATCACCAGGAAAGCCGGGGTGATCCTTTTTACAGGACCGTTGATGTATTCGATCATATCTGCTGTTCTGAGTTGAAAAGGTCAGGCGGGAGTTCATCGACCCTGTCGCTGTGTGTCTCTATATCCTGGTGCCTTAAAGGGTTCTTCGATATTTCTTCATGAAGCTGCCGTTTTCTGAAAATGTCACAGGCAAGGTAAACAGCCTGCCTGAAGGAATTTTCTGATGCTTCACCTTTTCCGGCTATGGAAAACGCTGTGCCGTGCACCGGGGATGTTCTGATGAATGGCAGTCCTGCAGTATAATTGACACCAGTATCGAACGAAACAGCTTTGAAAGGTGCCAGTCCCTGGTCGTGATACATTGCAAGTATCCCGTCGAATTTTGTGAAAGATCCTGCCCCGAAAAATCCGTCTGCGGGGAATGGGCCATATGCGAGTATTCCTTCCTTATTCGCCTGCTCTATGGCTGGGGAGATGATCTCCTTTTCTTCATTTCCCAGCAGGCCGTTGTCACCTGCATGTGGATTAAGGCCCATAACAGCAATCACAGGTTTCCTTATGCCGAAATCAACCATAAGAGACCTGTTCATCAATCGGAGCTTTCCCATAATTGACTGGGTGGTTATAAGCTCCGGCACTTTCTTTAACGGCACATGATCGGTAACAACGCCGATCCTCATGCTTTCGCTTATCATAAACATGAGCACATCATTGACGCCTGCTTTTGCTTTCAGGTAATCAGTATGTCCCTTGAACTGAAAATCCTTGGATTGAATATTGTACTTATCGATCGGTGCTGTCACAAGGACATCTATCTTCCCTGTAACCAGGTCATCGACGGCTTTCTCAAGAGAGATGAATGCAGCTTCTCCTCCAAGGGGAGTGGATTTGCCAAGCTCAACTCTCACATTATCGTCGAGGCAGTTGATCATGTTGGCTTTCCTGGCATGTGCCTCCTCGGGTGTCCTGATATTGTTAAAGCTGAAATTATTTATGTTCAGGGCTTTTCTGTGGTATGCCGCCACCTTCGGTGAACCGTACACCACCGGAGTACATATCTCATTGATGACTGGATCGGAAAGCGCCTTGATGATTACTTCGTATCCTATGCCATTGATATCTCCCTGAGAGATACCGGCAATGACGGGTTTTTTTTCCATAGGGTTGTTGTGTCTTGGTGTCTTGGTGTATTGGTGTCAATAGTTGTTCCTGGTCACCGGAACCTCTTTCTCATTTTGGCCCTGGTGCTGCGAGCCTTTTCAAAAACTCAGCCAGTAAACGTAGACCGGTTGCGGTCCCGTTTTTCAATCTGTAATATTCGTCTTTTTTAAGGAATTCCACACCTGCAATATCCAGGTGAATTAAAGGATATTCCGCGAATTTCTCGAGGAACTTGCCGGCAGTTATTGCACCGGCTTCCCTGCTGTTGCTCACATTTTTAATGTCGGCAATATCCGATTTTATGCATTCGGCATATTCTTCAAAGAAAGGAAGCGGGGCAACACGTTCATAAACTTCATTTCCGCAATCGGTAAGAAGATCGGTATACTTCCGGTCGGCATTGGACATCATTGCTATTGCCTGGTTGCTGAAAGTCATTGCAGCCGAGCCTGTAAGCGTTGCAACATCTATGATCAGACCTGGTTTATACCTTGAAGCATAGCTTATCGCATCAGCAAGTATCAGTCTTCCTTCGGCATCGGTATTGCCTATCTCGACTGTCATTTTATTGTGCATTGTAATCACATCACCCTGTGCATATGCATTTCCACCGGGGCGGTTGTCTGTTGAGGGAATAAGCCCAATCACATGAACAGGTATTCCAGCCTTTGCAACAGCACGGATCACACCGGTGACAATGGCGCCTCCTGCCATATCTCCTTTCATGCCCGACATAAAATCCCCTGTTTTTATATTGAGGCCTCCGGTGTCGTAAACAACACCTTTCCCCACGAGAACAACAGGACTGGAATTGACATGATTTTCAGGTTTCCACTCCAGGATGCTGAATGAAGGAGGATCTATGCTCCCCCTGTTGACGGCAAGAAGGCCTCCCATCTTCAGAGCTTCGATCTTGCCCTTGTTCAGGATCTCAACCTTGCAGCCTGCGGATTCACCGGCTTTCTTTATCTCCTCGGCAAACGTCACTGCATTCAGATGAATTACAGGCTCATTGATGAGGTCGCGTGCAAAATAAACAGAGTCTGTAATTTCTTCAAGCCATTTTATGCTTTCATCATTAACAGGTGAGTGAAGCAGGATCTTTTCCGGGTACCTGCAGCTCCCTTCATTTTTCCTGGTAATGTACTTATCAAATGAATAAATGCTCAGAAGCAACCCTTCGGCGAAATCCACTACTGCATTGTCATACGCTTCAAAAGATGTAATTACAAGTTCAGGATAACTGCCGGCTTTTATTTGTTTTCTCAGTTTATATGCAGCCCTCCTTACTTCCTCCCTCACCTTATACTGCCTCACATCATCTTTTGGCTTGACGATGCAGATGCACCTGTCGTATGAATTTATGAAGACCCTGTCTTCCCCTGATGTGATCTGCCTCTCAGCATATCCCTTTTCTTTTGCATCGGTGAAAAGACCATCGGGAATACTGTTCTTTCCGATGATGCACACAACAGCCTGATCGTTCTTATATTCAGATATTTTTGAAATATGGGGTTTCATTAGAGGCTTCATTTTTGAACGGGTAAAGTTAATTAAAAAAATCAATGTATAATTTTCAAACAATTACCTTTGCAGCTGTCTGGGGGTCAGGGGTGGACAGTGGAAAGGGAGCAAAGAGTCATATAAAGAATAGTTTTAGATTATGCGAACATTGAAGGAAATATATAAGAAAGCGCTCGGACTTGAATCAATAACTATTGAAGAAAGCCTAAAGCTTTACACCGATGCTCCCCTGCAGGAACTGATCTATATTGCCTCCGAACTGAGACAGTTGCATAATCCCGGCAAAAACGTAGGCTGGATAATAGACAGGAACATAAATCTGACAAACATCTGCTTCTCACAATGCAGGTTCTGCAATTTCTGCAGGACAACCAATTCGGAAGAAGCCTATGTGACCGGACTTGAAGAATACAGGCAAAAGATAGATGAATTGTTTGAGCTCGGGGGAGACCAGATCCTTTTGCAGGGCGGGATGAATCCTGACCTTGGGATCAGCTTCTATGCCGACCTGTTCAGCACACTGAAGAAGATGTACCCCCGTTTGAAGCTTCATGCACTCGGCCCACCCGAAATAGCATATCTTTCCAGGAAGGAAAAGTTATCTTATGCCGAAGTCCTCAGAAAGCTGATTGATTCGGGACTTGACAGTCTCCCCGGCGCCGGGGCAGAGATACTCTCCGACCGTGTACGAAAGGAGGTATCGCCAGCCAAAGCAACCACTGATGAATGGCTGGGCGTGATGAGGGAGGCACACAGGCTGAACCTTCCGACATCAGCGACAATGATGTATGGTCATGCAGAAACCATTGCCGAGAGGATGGAGCATCTTGTGAAGCTCAGGGACCTGCAGAATGGAAAACCTGAAGGTACTTACGGATTCATCACATTCATACCCTGGCCTTTCCAGGATGAAGGGACTGTGCTTCGTGAGAAAAAAGGGGTAAGGAGCAGCTATAATTCGCCTGGTTACATAAGGCTAATCGCCCTGAGCAGGATAGCGCTCAACAATATAAAAAATATCCAGGCTTCGGTCCTTACGGTTGGAAGGGATACGGGAATGCTGTCATTGAATGCCGGGGCAAACGATGTCGGTTCAGTTATGATCGAGGAGAATGTTGTG